>OZ245995.1:0-155000 GCA_965230185.1 Motiliproteus sp. | reverse complement strand
AGGCGAACGCAACACCGCAGTAAAACAACAGAATACTTGAGAACAGCAGCGGTAGTGCCATTCGCTTCTCATGCTGATAGAGCCCCGGTGCTATAAAGCCCCACACCTGATGCAGGATAAACGGTATGCCGGCAAATATTGCCAGCACCAGCGTCAGCTTAAAGGGTGCAAAGAAAGGAGCTGTGACGTCCGTTGCAATCATGCTGCTGCCTTCAGGCAGCAATTCGGTCAGAGGTTCTGACAGATAGGCATAAAGCTCATTGGCAAAATAGAACAACGGCAGGAACAGGACCAGCACCACCAGCAGGCTTCTCAGGATCCGGTCCCGAAGTTCAATAAGGTGGCCTATCAGCGGCTGGACCTTATCTTCATGGGCAGCATCGTCGGGTTGATTCTGGCTCATCGTTACTCAGCAGCAGATTTGCGGTCAGCAGCCTTCTCTGAAGAAGAACTGTCGGAGGAGCCGGAACTGTTCGACGAATCCGTGGAGAGAATATCCTCCCGCAGAGTTTCATTGAACGGGCGGCTGATTTCGTCCACCTGAGCTTCAAGGCGCTCCTGCTGCTTCTTAGCAGCCTGGCGCATCTCATCAACACGCAGCTCTTCAGAGATCTCTTTCTGGACGTTGCCCAGAGTTCGTCTGATGCGACCGACCCAGAGCGCGACCGTCCGAATAGTCGACGGCAGCCGCTCCGGTCCGATAACGACCAGACCTACGATCGCAACAATCAGCAGCTCGGTAAAACCGATATCAAACATAGACAGATCCCGGCTGTCGGATAGTGACTATCAGGATTTGTCAGCCGTTTTTTCTTTGTCGGTCTGACTTGCAGATTTATCAGCGAAGTCGGCGTCATCCTCGATCTTCTTCGGCTGATCCTTAGCGGCAGACGCTTCATCGTCACTCATGGCTTTCTTAAAGCCTTTTACCGCATTACCAAGGTCACCGCCCAGGTTACGGAACTTCTTGGTTCCGAAGATCAGAATGATAATGACCAGAACGATCAGCAGCTGCCAGATACTAATACCACCAAAACCCATTTTCTTCTCCCATCCTTCCGATGTGAACGCCACTTAAGCGTGGCCGATAACTTTAAAACTCATGCCAGACAGAGCCTGCTTCAGAAGGTACTCCTCACTCCGGCTGACCGTCTTTGATCTCGCACAATCCGGAACCACAATTATTCTCAGCCCGCGTTTTGTCGTGATGCTTTCTCTTCAAGACCGGAAAGGCCGAAGCGTCGACCAAGCTCATCCAGTACAGCATCCGGACCAATACCGAGGTGGGAGAGCATCACCAGGCTATGAAACCATAAATCAGCGGTTTCACCAACCACGTCTCCCATCTCACCGCTGAGCTTTGCATCCTTAGCGGCGATAATCGTTTCAGTGGCCTCTTCCCCCACTTTTTCCAGTATCTTATTCAATCCCTTAGCATGCAGACTGGCCACATAAGAACCGTCCGCCGACGCCTGCTTCCGCTGTTCCAGCACCTCCGCCAGCGCCATTAACACATCATTGCTCATAGTGATTACCGATAGATTGATTCCGGATCTTTAACCACTGCCTCGACGGCAACCCACTGATCATCCTGAAGCTGCTTATAGAAACAATGCTCCCGTCCGGTATGACAGGCGATATTCCCCAGCTGCTCGACTTTAAGCAGTACCACATCACTGTCACAATCGAGACGGATATCATGAAGCTTCTGGACGTGGCCGGACTCCTCACCTTTACGCCACAGCCTGCCCCGCGAACGGGACCAGTAGATCGCCCGCTGTTCTTCAACGGTCAGGGCCAGTGATTCCCGGTTCATCCAGGCCATCATCAGTATCTTGCCCGTCTGGTAATCCTGAGCAATCGCAGGCACCAGACCATCTTCGGTCCACTTAATCTCTTCAAGCCACTGCCGGCTCATATACTGCTCCAGTACAAACTCTTCAGAACTTACCAGCTGCGCCGCTGCGTACTCAACAGTACCAGCCCGGCCATGCCCAGCAACCAGCTGCTGGTCGACATACTCTCCAGCATATCGGTCGGGACCAGACCGGCACTGGCAGCAGCTCCGCCGAGCGCCAGGACACCAGCCAGCCGCCCCCAGTGTATGCGCCAGTGCGCGCCCCGCTCTCTGACCTTCTCTTCAGCAAGCGCCATCCGCTCCTGCATCCGGTCCAGCTGCTTAAGCTGCGTCAGCGCATCATGCAGCAGCTGCGGCATATAGGGTAGCTGTTCAACGATCTCCGGCGCCCGATCTTTGAGCCCGCGATACAAACCTCTGACACCCATCCGCTGTTTCATCCAGTCTTCAAGGAAAGGCTTGGCGGTCTGCCACAGATCCAGGTCCGGGTAGAGCTGTCGACCCAGACCTTCGATATTAAGCAGTGTCTTCTGCAGCAACACCAGTTGCGGCTGCACCTCCATATTGAACCTGCGGGCAGTCTGAAACAAGCCCAGCAGTACCTGACCGAAAGAGATCTCTTTCAACGGTTTTTCAAATACCGGCTCACAGACACTGCGAATCGCCGTTTCGAAGTCATTGACGTTGGTATCCGCCGGCACCCAGCCGGAATCGATGTGCAGCTGCGCCACCTGTTTGTAATCGCGCTTAAAGAACGCCAGGAAATTGCGCGCCAGATAGCTCTGATCTTCGGTGGTCAGCGAGCCGACGATGCCAAAATCAAGCGCGATATACTGGGGGTTCTGCGGATTCCTGAAAGATACATAGATATTGCCAGGGTGCATATCGGCATGGAAGAAGCTGTCCCGGAACACCTGGGTGAAGAAGATCTCAACACCTCGCTCGGCCAGCAGCCGGAAGTTAGTATTCTGCTCCTTCAGTGCACCGATATCAGAGACAGGAACTCCATAGATACGCTCCATCACCATCACATTCTGATGGGTGTAATCCCAGAAGACCTCCGGCACATAGAGGATATCCGAGCCTTCGAAATTCCGCTTCAGCTGAGAAGCATTGCCCGCCTCTTTGCGCAGATCAAGCTCATCGAAGATGGTTTTCTCATATTCCGCAACCACTTCCACCGGCCGCAGGCGGCGACCATCGGCCCATACCAGCTGCACCAGATGGGCGAGGGTATACAGCAGCCCGACATCCTGGCGGATAATCCGGGCGATCCCCGGCCTGATGACTTTAACAACCACTTCCTCGCCACTGTGCAGCGTGGCGGTATGAACCTGAGCCACTGAGGCTGAAGCCAGTGGTGTACTGTCAAAGCGGGAAAACAGAGTGCCGACAGATTCACCCAGTGCTTTCTCGACAATCCGGGTCGCCTTGTCACCGCAGAAGGGGGGCACCTGGTCCTGCAGCCTGGTCAGCTCAGAAGCGACATCCGGCGGCAACAGATCCTGCCGGGTGGAGAGCATCTGCCCGAACTTGATAAAGATGGGCCCCAGCTCTTCCATCGCCAGCCGCAGGCGTTGCCCGCGAGGCAGATCGTTCCGGCAGAAGTACCGCCAGGGAAGCAGCAACAGGCACAGCCGGGCATACCATGGCAGAGAAAGAGCATCGAACAGGTCATCAAGCCGGTACCTGGCGATGACCCGGATAATTTTAAACAGACGAAGAATACGCAGCACCGGGATCGGGCCTCTGTTACATGTTAGTCACAGACGTCGGAAATCAGGGTTTGATCCCTTTATGGAGCGCCACGACACCGCCGGTCATGTTGTGATAAGTACAACGGACCAGCCCGGCATTTTCCATCATACCCTTCAGCGTTTCCTGATCGGGATGCATGCGGATGGACTCTGCCAGATAGCGGTAGCTGTCGGCATCATCGGCGACAATCTTGCCCATCATTGGCAGCAATGAGAATGAGTAGGCATCATACGCCTTACTGATCAGCGGATTGCCCGGCTTGGAAAATTCCAGCACCAGCAGTCGTCCGCCCGGCTTCAGCACCCGCGCCATTGAGGCCAGCGCCTTGTCCTTATCGGTTACGTTACGCAGACCGAAAGCGATAGTGATGCAGTCAAAATGATTGTCCGGGAAGGGCAGCATTTCAGCATTGGCCTGCACGTAACGTACGTTAGCACCAACCCCTCGGTCCTGCAGCTTATCGCGCCCGACTTTCAGCATCGAATCATTAATATCCGCCAGCACCACCTGCCCCTCTGAGCCGACCAGGCGGGAGAACTTCATGGTCAGATCACCGGTACCACCGGCAATATCCAGCACACGCTGCCCTTTGCGAACCCCGGAATACTCAATAGTGAAACACTTCCACAGGCGGTGAACACCGAAGGACATCAGGTCATTCATCACATCGTATTTGGTGGCGACGGAATGAAACACCTCTGCAACCCGCTTCTCTTTATCGGCCACACCTACCTGCTGGTAACCGAAATGGGTTGTGTCCCGGGACTGATCCTGACTGTTCATGAATTTCTCTGATACTGAGCGGGACCATCCCGCTGATTGATAATCTGAAATAAGTAATCTGACACCCTGAAGCGGGCGCCATTATAGCCTTAATCGACGTTAGTCGGCTACGACACTGCGATTACGCCCCATCTCCTTCGCCCGATAGAGAGCATTATCAGCCCGGGAGAACAGGCCTTCCGGCTCTTCACCGGGCTGGTTTTCGGCGATACCAAAAGACATCGTCACCTGAACCGGCTGCCCTTTGAAATTAAAGGGGCTCTGCTCCATGACCCGCCGCAATTTCTCCATAACCTCCATTGCCTGAACAGCACTGGTATGGGGCAACACCATTACGAATTCCTCACCACCATAGCGGCCGATGAAATCACTTTCACGGAGACCGCCGCGGAGTATCTTCGCCACCAGCCGCAACACCTTGTCGCCGGCCAGGTGACCGTAGTTGTCATTGACCCGTTTGAAATGGTCCAGATCACAGATCACAAGGGTCAGTGGTCGGCCATCGGCGGCAGCCTGGCCTCGCTGCTCGACAATACACTCATCAAAAGCCGCCCGATTAGGCAACCCGGTAAGTGGATCTGACATGGCTCTCAGGCGCTGCTCCTCCAGGTGGCTCTGGAAATCAGCCGCCTTCTGCTCCATCTCCTCGATCTGCTGCTGCAACTGGTGCAGGCGTTGCTCGGCCTTCTCCTGTCTCTGCGTCTGCTCTTCGCGATAGCTGTCGACAGCGCTGACAATATTCCCCAGCTGGCTCCGAACCGAGTTTTTAAGCTGATCCAGGCTGCTGGATTCCGCCAGACTGACTTCGACCTTTGCCACATTACTGCGCAAGGACTCATCAAGCCGCCGGCTGCTTTCCCGGGCCTGGCTGTGTTCATCGCGACTCTCGGTAAGAAACGACTGGATATCATCCAGCTGGATATTCAGCCCCTGCAGATAATCCTCAAAATCCTTATGGCCGGTGACAGTCGCCCGTACCACCAGTTCAACGGCATCATGCAGTACCGGCTCCAGTTCATCCCATTCAAAGCCCGCTTCGATCTGAGTCATCAGCTTCCGGGCTCTGGGAATCATTTCCTCCGGCATGGAGAGCTGATCCAGCATCTTCAGTAACAGACCGCCGATGTGCTGACAGAGAACTTTTCGATCCCCCTCGCCATTACCGTTAATGGCCAGCTCGGCTTTGTCGTCGGGATTGTGAATCATATCCAGCACACGGGCCTGGACCCGGGCCAGTTCGTTCAACAACCGGGGGTACTCAAAATACTTCTCAACACTCTCGGGTAGTTCAGCATTCAGCTCCTTAAGCTTACTGCTGATTCCGCTGTCCTCCTGACTGCTCTCGAGCTGGCGAACAAGTTGAGACAACGACTCAAGAGAGAAGCGGGTTCCGTCGTCCCGGCGCTGCAGCACCCGGAGAATACCGCTTTCCAGGGTCCGGGCCTGGCGAGCGAAGGACGAGGGGGGAGGAAAGTTCTTCAGGGCCTCCTGCAGCGGCCCGATCTGATGGTCCAGTTCTTCATCGACACCTTCAGCCACCGCACAGAAGCGTTGCAGGACTTTACAGAGCAGCTCGCCGTCCTGCTGGAGGGTTTCCTGCTGCTGTTCAAGTTGCAGACAGCGCTTTTTCCAGTCGCCGGATGCGGCCCCGGCCGAATTCGAACTCACAGACATTGTGCCCCGATTACTTGCAGGAAGGGGCTTCATGATAGCCCAGGTTCCGGAGCATGGCCAAGGCTGCGGGTTGATCTGGCACAACCCTGGCCAATTTAGTGCAGATTAAAGAGCGGCGCTCTCTTTACTAATCAGATAATCAACAACTTTCAGCATCTTACGCTGACTTCCTGCAGTACCGGCAGTCACCAGATATTTGCCGTTGACGACCATCGAAGGCACACCGGTAATCTGATAGGCACGAGCCTTTTTCTGGCCACTGCTCAGCTGACTCTTGATAGAGAATGAGTCATAGATTTTCGAGAAACGGGCTTCATCGACGCCGTAATTGGCAAAGAATTTACCCAGCTGCTCCTTATTGTTGATCCACTGGCGCTGGCGATGGATCAGGTTAAACAGTGCCGGATGAGTTTTTTCCTCCAGACCCAGCGCTTTAGCGACATAGTAGGCTGCGGCAAATTCTGTCTGGTTAGGGCGAAACACCACCGGAACATGCTTGAAATAGGCCTGGTCGCCCATTTTTTTCTTCCAGGGCTCCAGGTGACGCTCGAAGGTATTACAGTGCGGGCACCAGTATCCGAACAGCTCGACCACTTCGACCTTCGAAGGATCCTGGGTGCGAACCGGCTTGGTAATGCGGGTATAGTGAACCCCTTCCTTGTACTCTTCAGCACTGACTGTGGCCGGCATGGAGATCACCATGAAAGGGATCAGCAGCACCAACCAGAACCGACGAAATAGCTTCAGCATAAAAGACTCTCCAGAACTCATTAACTAAATATGTGAGGGGTTGGAATCCGCAACGCCGGAATAGTTTCCGACTGATTTCCGCAGAATGCATTTTGTCCTGCAAGTCTGAATCACTCAAGATGAATTTCTGCTGAATGGCCGACATCCTTTCTGCTACTGCTGATAAACACGCAGCCACAAAAAAAGGGCCCCGAGGGCCCTTTCTTTGAACTGTTCTGTTTTTATTCTTATTGGCTTCTTGTTGTTAGACAGTTGCCAGCACAGTGCCGGCGCAACGGCTGAAAGCTGTCGCTGCTGCCGTTGTTTTTATTTTTGCGGCTCGCCGGTCAGGTCTTTGTTGTTATTATGGCCGCCATGATAGCGCCGACAGACAATTTGGGTACTCGCCTTTAGTTGTATCGCAGATGCAGCATAAGTCGAATATAACCTTCACATATCCCGGCTCCCGTTCTGGTCCGCAACCGGTAACTAATGACAGATTTAGCACAGACAGCCTGGCTGATTCCTGAAGGCCTCAGCCTGCTCAGCAGTATTCTGCTGATAGCAACCAGCTTTATCACCGCAGTAATTACGGCAACGCTGGGAGTTGGTGGTGGCGTACTGCTGCTGGCGGTGATGGCCAGTCTTATGCCGGCGATCGCCATCATTCCGGTGCACGGCCTGGTACAGGCTGGCGCAAATGCTAATCGGGCGCTGCTGACCGCAAGACACATTGATCGGTCACTGCTGATTAATTTTGCGCTCGGCGCTGGTGCCGGAGCAGTGCTGGCAAGTTTTGTCGTAATACAGCTACCAGTCGAAACCATCCAGCTGAGCATCGCATTGTTCGTGATTTATCTGACCTGGGGACCCGGGCTTCAGGCTCACTATCTGTCCGGCTGGTCACTGCGAGCGGCCGCGGCAATCACCACCCTGATATCGATGTTCGTTGGCGCCAGTGGACCGCTGGTGGCGGCATTCGTGCAGCAGATTTCAGAAGATCGCTATATCAGAGTCGCGACCTTTTCGGCCTGCATGGCAACCCAGCACGGCATCAAGCTACTGGTATTTGGCTGGCTGGGCTTTGCCTTCAGCGACTGGCTGGGGCTGATTATTCTGATGATCATCAGCGGCTACGCCGGCACCCGGCTGGGACTCAGCGTACTGTCACGACTGAATAACCGGATCTTCAACTACGCCTTCAGGATTGTACTGAGCGTGCTGGCATTCCGCTTACTGGTGGATGCCAGCCTTTCCCTTCTAGGCTAACCAATGCTGACTGTTCAGCAGCTGAACCGGAAAGATTCATCCGCCAGCTCGCCGAAGGTGGCAGTCAGAAACCGGGCCAGCGGTTCGCCGTCGCTGTCACGTTTCCAGCATTTATCGGCGCCGTCATAATCAAAATGAAAACCACCGCCGGGCGTGGCGACCCACAGCTGGCTGACCGGAGCCTGGCGGGTGAAGATCACCTGAGAGCCGCTCTCGCAGATCACCGTCAGTACTCCACCGGCATTGGAATAATCCAGATCGGATTCCGCCTCGTCCAGCGTTTCCTCGATGCTCAGCAGGGTATCGTCCACCAGGGCATTAAACTCACTTTCATTCATAGCACGGTCTCTGAATCGGTAAATCGGCGAAAAACAACGGCTGCAAGTATAAGGCAGAATGGGCAAGGCGTAACCTGGCAGGTATAATTGGCGGTTCGTTTTTTGCTGACTCAACGGAAAGACTATGAACCGCTGGCTTCCACCCCTCATTTTCGGGCTGCTACTGCTGACCGGTTGCGGCCAGAAGGGTGATCTCTACCTTCCGGACCCGAATCAGCCTCAACAGCAACAATCATAAAAATTCAGCTCTTAAAACAGGTTTAATTCTGATGGACAGTTTCGAGTACCGTGACGGCCGCCTGTTCGGCGAAGACGTTGCGCTGGATACCATTGCCGCAACCTGGGGCACCCCCACCTATGTGTATTCCCGGGATATGCTGGAGCGCAGCTATCTGGCCTGGGGACAGGCCCTGGAAGGCGGTAAAGGCATGGCCTGCTACGCGGTGAAAGCCAACTCCAATATCGCCGTGCTCAATGTCCTGGCCCGCCTCGGCGCCGGCTTCGATATCGTCTCGGTCGGCGAACTGCAGCGGGTAATCCGCGCCGGTGGCGATCCGTCACGGGTGGTCTTCTCCGGCGTCGCCAAGCTGCCATCGGAGATGGAGGAAGCGCTGAAGGCAGGCATTCACTGCTTCAATGTCGAATCGGAAGATGAACTCGAGCGCCTCAACGAAGTCGCCGGCAGACTCGGTAAGAGTGCACCGATCTCGTTGCGGGTCAACCCCGACGTCGATGCCAAGACGCACCCCTATATCTCCACCGGTCTGAAAGAGAACAAGTTCGGCATCGCTATTGAGCGGGCGGTCGAGGTTTACCAGCGGGCGGCAGCACTGCCGCATCTGCAGATCGTCGGCATCGACTGTCACATCGGCTCTCAGCTGACCGAAATGGCGCCATTCCTGGATGCCCTGGACCGCTTGCTGGTGGTGGTCGATCAGCTGCAGGACGCCGGTATCACCCTGCAGCACCTGGATCTGGGAGGGGGTCTCGGAGTCTGCTACACCGACGAGCAGCCTCCGAAGCCGCAGCAGTACATCGCCGCCGTACTGGAGAAACTGGGAGACCGTGATCTGCAGCTGATCTTCGAACCCGGCCGTTCCATCGCCGCCAATGCCGGCGTAATGCTGACCCGGGTCGAGTTCCTGAAGTGCACCGGCGAAAAGAACTTCGCCATTATCGACGGCGCGATGAACGATCTGCAGCGTCCGGCGCTCTATGACGCCTATCACGAGATTATTCCCCTGCAGCTGCCGGCCGATGATAGTGACTCAAAATGCTGGGACCTGGTGGGTCCGGTCTGCGAAACCGGTGATTTCCTGGGTAAGAACCGTGAACTGAGCCTCGCCCCGGATGACCTGCTGGCGGTCTGTTCGGCCGGGGCTTACGGCTTCACCATGAGCTCCAACTACAATACCCGCAACCGCGCCGCCGAAGTGATGATCGATGACAACCGTTTCCATCTGATTCGTGAGCGTGAGACTATAGAACACCAGTTGAAAGGTGAAAATGTGCTGCCGGACTGATCCCCACAGCCCATTAACAGACAGAGTAACAACGCACCATGTTAGTACGATTTACCAAAATGCACGGACTGGGCAACGATTTCGTGGTTCTGGATCTGATGACTCAGCGCGTCAGAGTTGACGAAAAGATCGTCCGCCGCCTGTCCGACCGGAATTTTGGTATCGGTTTCGATCAGTTGCTGATCGTCGAGGCACCGGATGATCCGGAGATGGATTTTAAGTATCGGATCTTCAACGCCGATGGCAGCGAGGTCGAGCACTGTGGCAACGGGGCTCGATGTTTTGCTCGCTTTGTCACCGACAAGCGCCTGACCGGCAAGAATACCATCGCCGTACAGACCATGAAGGGACCCGCCTACCTGACTCTGGCCGGTAAGGATCAGGTTCGGGTGGATATGGGACAACCGGTTCTGGAACCGGCGGACGTTCCCTTTATTGCCGATATTCAGGCCAGCAGCTATTCGCTGGCTGCCGGCTCCGAGCTGCTGGAAGTCAGTGCCCTGTCCATGGGCAACCCCCATGGTGTAGTGATCGTCGACGACATCGACACCGCGCCGGTAGGCACTCTGGGACCGCTGCTGGAGAGTCATGAGCGCTTTCCCCAGAAAGCCAATATCGGCTTTATGCAGATCGTTGACCGCAATCACATCCGCCTGCGGGTCTATGAGCGCGGCGCCGGCGAGACCCTGGCCTGCGGAACCGGAGCCTGTGCCGCAGTGGCGGCCGGTCAGTTGCGCGGCAGACTGGACGGCAAAGTGCGGGTGGAGCTGCGTGGCGGCGAGCTGGAGATAGAATGGCACGGCCCCGGCAGCGACCTGATCATGACCGGTCCGGCCACCACCGTTTTCGAAGGGCAGATCCATATCTGAGCCGGCCGGTATCAGGATTCCGCCCGGTTGCGGCAAGCGTTACCACAACAGAACAAAACAGCATAACTGAAGATAGCCAGTATGAGTGACCAACCTTCCACCCGTCCGGAGCAGGATGAAATCCAGGAACAGCAGGTGGTGCAGTACCTGAGACGCCACGCCGATTTTTTTGAGCGTCATCAGGCGTTGCTGCAGGATCTGCGTGTTCCCCACCACCAGGCCGGTACCGTATCGCTGGTGGAGCGGCAGACGGCGCTGCTGCGTAAACAGAATCGCGAGCTGCTGTCACAGCTGGATGAACTGATCGACTCCGCTCGCCACAACGATCTGCAATTCGATAAAACCCGGCGACTGGTGATCAACCTGCTGGAAGCCCACAGCCTGGACGACGCCATCGTCGCCCTGGAAGAGGGGTTGTGTCAGGACTTTAACGGCGACGCGGTGCAGCTGATCATGTTCGGCGACAGCAGCACCCTGAAAGCCAATAACCTCAAAGTCGTTTCGAAGGAAGAGGCGGAACCCCAGCTGGCCGACCTGATCGAAAGCGACTGGGCTATCTGCGGCACGCTGACCGACAAGGAACGGGATTTTCTGTTCGATGCCCGGGCCGGCAAAGTGCTGTCCGCCGCTGCGGTACCGCTGGTTAAGGGCCATACTATCGGTCTGCTGGCAATCGGTAGCTTCGAAGCCAATTACTTTCACAGCAGTATGGGCACACTGTTCCTCAACTATGTAGGCGAAGTGCTGAGCCGGGTACTGCACCGCTTCACCGCACAGGATCAGGCGCAGTCCTGAGGCCGCGGCAACGATGGAGGCGCTCAGCCAGCGAATCGATGAGTTCATCGACCACCTCGACGCCGAGCGCCGGCTCTCACCGCACACCCTCAGCAACTACCGTCGGGACCTGAATCAGCTGACCGCCCTGCTATCGGGACTGGAGATCGGCGACTGGGCCGCGGTAAAAGCCCTGCATATCCGCCAGTTTGTCGCACACCAGCACAGTAACGGACTCGGTGCCCGCAGCCTGCAGCGCCAGCTGTCGGCGATCCGATCCTTCTTCGATTACCTGATACGTGAGCAACGGGTCGGGGATAACCCGGCTCAGGGCATCAGCGCACCGAAAGCCCCGAAGAAGCTGCCCAGAACCCTTGACGTGGACCAGTTGCAGCAGCTGCTGGATCGCCCCGCCGAAACCCCACTGGAGTGCCGGGACCTGGCGATGCTGGAACTGTTCTATTCCTCAGGCCTGCGGCTGGCGGAGCTGGTCAGCCTTGATCTCAGCGATATCGATTTTCGCGATGCCAGCCTGCGGGTAACCGGTAAAGGCCGTAAGAGTCGCCAGCTGCCGATCGGTCGCAAAGCCATTCAGGCGCTGGATCGCTGGCTGGATCAGCGTGATCAGCTGGCCGGCTACGATCAGTTGGCCCTGTTCGTCAGCAAGCAGGGTCGCCGGCTCAGTGAACGCAGCGTTCAGCTGCGGCTGAAGAAATGGGGGCTGGAAGCGGGCCAGGGACAGCTTCATCCCCACCGTCTCCGTCACTCCTTCGCCAGCCATATGCTGGAATCCAGCGGCGATCTGCGCGCCGTTCAGGAACTGCTGGGCCATGCAGATATTTCCACCACCCAGATCTATACTCATCTCGATTTCCAGCATCTGGCCGAGGTCTATGACGGCAGTCACCCCCGAGCCCGCAAAAAGCGCTGACCCGGTCAGCCGATAAGGACAGATCATGATCCGTGTTGTTACTTTCGATCTTGACGATACCCTCTGGGCGGTTGACCCGGTTATTACCCGCGCCAACGACAGGCTCTACAGCTGGCTGAAAGCCCATGCACCCGCTTTCTGTGAACGTTATCAGCTCCGCGACTTCGACACCCTGCGCCGGCTGGTGGTCAGCGAACATCCGGAGTGGGCCCACAGCGTTACCGCCATCCGTCTCGGCGTGCTGCGGCACGGTCTGGCCGAAAGCGGTTACCGCGGTGCACAGCTGGAGCAGTTGACCGAACAGGCCTTCGACTGTTTTCTGCGGGCACGTAACGAGGTGGAGTTTTTCCAGCACGCCCTGACTATGATCACAGCGCTACATGGACGCTATCAGCTCGGCGCGCTCAGTAACGGCAATGCCGACGTCGAAATGGTCGGGCTCGGCGAGTATTTTGATTTCAGCTTCAACGCCGATCAGGTAGGCACCGCCAAACCCCATCCGCTGATGTTTGAACAGATGCTCGACTATACCGGAGTGAATCCCGGTGAGGTGATCCATGTGGGCGATCATCCGGAACACGATATCCTGGGGGCACAGCAATGCGGACTGCATACCCTGTGGGTCAATATCGACGGCCGCGACTGGCCGGGCGGAGAGCGTCCGAGCCTGGAAGTGAGTTGCCTCAGTGAGATTGCCGGCGCAATCGCTGACTTCAAGCGCTGAGCAGGATGGTCCGAAAGGGGAAGCGAATTCCCCCGTCTACGGGGACTCGCCTGCCCCGACCGGTTCCGCCGCGCTGCTATCCGACCACGGGCCTTTCCGCGACCATATGCCCGCTCGCGACCTCCTGCTCCAGTACCGATCCGACCAGTGCCAGCGCGGTCTGGTCGAGGCTGTCGATGGGCATGGCGACACCGATCTCTTTCAGCTCATCGCGTAACTGAGCGTTGGAGGCGCAGACCATCACCGGCACCCGGGGCGCCACCGCTTTCACCGATCGGGCCACCAGCACGGTCCGCTTCTCGTTGCTCATGGCGATGATCACCGCCCGGGCCTGATCAAGGTGAACCTTCTCCAGCAGCTGTCGCTGCCCCGCATTACCGTATACCACCGGTAAGCCCTTTGCCCGGGAGCGACGGAAACTGCCGCCATCATGCTCGATCGCCAGCCAGCCAATCCCGGCCTGTGTCAGGTGAGCCCCGATCCGCTGACCAAGACCGCCAAAACCACAAACCAGGACCTCAGGCTGGCGGTCGGGCGGAATTTCAACTTCCGGCAGCGCCTGGGCATCAGTCTCGCTCAGCGGTTCCCGAACCAGCCAGCCGGTAATGGGATCCAGATAGCGGAACACAAAGGGTGTCAGCATCATGGTGAAGACGATCGCCATGATCAGGATCTGTCCCCGTTCCGGATGCATAAACAGATCACTGGCCCGGGCGGTCTCGAACACCACGAAGGAAAACTCACCACACTGCGCCAGCAGCAACGCCGTTTTCAGCGAGGTTCGCCCGCCGTTAAACAGGCGCAGAAACAGAAACAGCGCCAGGCTTTTAATCAGCAGCAGGCCGACCATTACCGCCACAATGGTAAACAGATTCTGCAGCACAAAGGGCGGATTCACCTGCATGCCGACGGTAATGAAGAACACGCCCAGCAACAGATCCCGAAAAGGGGTCAGGTCAGCCTCGACCTGATGCTTATACTGAGTTTCGGAGATCACCATTCCGGCCAGGAAGGCCCCCAGCGAGAACGAAAACCCCAGACTGTGGGCCAACTGAGCGGCCCCCACTACAAACAGCAGCATACCACCGACGAACAGCTCGCTGGAGCGGGTGCCGATCACCTGCTCCATGATATGAGGAGTCAGCACCCTTCCGCCGAAAAACAGCAATAGCAGTACCACTACGCCGTCAACCAGCACCTCAAGCAGCAGTCCGGGCACACTCTCGTGAGTGCTGGCAAAGATCGAAACCATCAGCAGCAGCGGGATGACAGCAATATCCTGAAACAGCAGCACCCCCACCGAGTTACGGCCATACAGGCGACCAATACGCCGGCTCCGGGTCAGCAGGTTCAGCACGATGGCGGTGGAGGAGAGCGACAGCGACAGGCTGATAATCAGGTTAACCGGTGGATCCAGCGCAAACAGCCAGTGCCCGATGCCATAAAATAACGATGCGGTTATCAGCATCTGCATCGGGCCGTAGAGGAACACCTCTTTTTTCATCAGCCGCAGCTTCTCCGGCGAGAACTCCAGGCCGATTGTAAACATCAGAAAGACGATCCCGAACTCGGCAATCACTTCCAGGCTGGCACTGTGCTCCAGATCGAAGGCGAAACCCACCACCATGCCGGTGAGGATATAGCCGATCACCGACTCCACCCGGAATTTTTTCAGGATGACATTGAGAGCCAGCGACACCGCTGCGCAGATCAGAATCAGTGTGATGATATTGTCCATGATCCCCTGTACCGGTTGCGGGTGGAACACCAGCTCCACCGCCAGCTCCATATTAGCGAATCATGGTTCTCCAATGATTGAGCCGGATCAGTTACCCGGGTCGTGAAGAGTCGTTTTCTGCCAGCCCATGAGCTTCGGTGGTTGCAGCCAGAAAGACAAAAACCGCTGATAACTCCGCTCCCGCTGTCAGGCTGGCCATCTCCTCCTTTTGAAGGAGTGTCTAAACACCCGTTTTAACGTTATATTAGCAAAGGCAATTGCTTTCATAAGCATCTGGCTGGAATACGAAATCCGCCAGACAGATTGATCAGTTGCTGACTCTATCAGTTTTCAGATTCATAAATAATAAGGGAAAACGGATGTTCGATATCCTGCTGGAATCGGTCGGGGGCTTTATCTCCACGATAATCTTTATGACCCTGCTGATCGGCACCCGCCACCCCCAGGTACGTGCTCAGCCGGGCTCCGGCCTGGTGGTCGCCGGTTTCGGCCTGCTCTGGTTCAGCCTGATGATCGATATCACCGACAACTTCCCCGCTCTCAACGGCCTGGTGGTGGTCGGCGATACCGAGTACCAGGCGTTTCTGGAGAAGGTAGTGGGGATGCTGTTCGGGCTGCTGCTGCTGGCACTGGGCTTCAGACGCTGGATTCCGGCGATTCGCGAGCTGGCCGATACCCGCCAGTCCCTCAGCCAGCTGACGACCGAACTCGATCAGCGGATCCGCGGCCGCACCGAAGAACTGGAACTGACTAATAAGCAACTGACTCGGGAAGTGACTGAGCGCCAGAAGGCGGAAGAGAAACTCCGGCATCTGGCGCTGCATGATCCCCTCACCACCCTTCCCAACCGCCATGCGCTGTCAGAATTTCTGGATCACGAGATCTCTCGAACCAGCCGCCATAATTACTTCAGCGCCGTGCTGTTTCTGGATCTGGATGACTTTAAATCTATCAACGACCTGATGGGCCATGAAACCGGAGACCGGGTACTGAAGATCATCACCGAACGTCTCTGGCAGTGTCGGCGGCAGGAGGATTTTCTCGGTCGGTTCGGTGGCGATGAGTTCGTTATCGTGCTGACAGAACTGGACACCGACCTGCAGCGGGCTGCGACCCGGGCCCGCACCAGCGCACAGGAGATCGTCAACGCCCTCGAACAGCCGCTGGTCCTCGATGGTCATCGATTTAAAGCCTCAGGCTGCGTAGGTATCCGGTTGTTCCCGGATGCCGCGGGTGAGAATGTCGGCGATCTGCTACGCCAGGCCGATACCGCGCTCTACCATGCCAAGAGCAAAGGTGCCGGCGTCGTCAGTTTCTTTCACGAAGATATGCAGAAGCTGGTCGAACAGCGCCTCAACCTGGCCGGTGAACTACAGGAAGCGCTGGAGAAAGAGCAGCTGGTACTCCACTATCAGCCGCAGGTTACCGCAGCAGGCTCGCTGTACGGACTGGAAGCACTGGTACGCTGGAACCATCCGATCCGCGGACTGATTGGCCCCGACCAGTTTATTGCCATTGCCGAAGAAGCCGGGCTTATCGACAAACTGGGTAACTGGGTTCTGCGTCGGGCGCTGCAGGACCGGGCCGGTCTGCTGGGGCAAAAAGCAGATAGGCGCGATATAAAGATCGCAGTGAACATCAGCCCCAGTCATTTCCTGCAAACCAACTTCGTCCGCCAGGTTGAAGAGGTACTGGCCTCCTGTAAATACAACAACTGTCACCTGGTTCTGGAGATCACCGAAGATGTTGTAATTGGTGATATCGACGATATTTCCGCCAAGATGGAAGCCCTCAGAAAACTTGGCGTCGGCATCTCGCTGGACGATTTCGGAACCGGCTATTCGTCGCTCGCTTACATAAAGCGATTACCGCTGGATACTCTTAAAATCGATCGCTCCTTTGTCGGCGATATTGACACCGATTCCAATGACGCCGCTATCGTCGAAGCCATCCTCGCCATGACCCGCTCACTGGGGCTCAGCGTTATTGCAGAAGGTGTCGAGACCGGGGATCAGCACCGTTTTCTCAACCAGCGGGGCTGCCAGCTTTATCAGGGTTATCTGTTTTCCCGACCGGTACCACCGGAGGAGCTGCGGACATCAGAACTGTTCGTCGATATTGAAGAAAGCTGCCTTTCGAAGGATAGTTTCGGCTCGCAGGAACAGGAGAACAGAACACCGGCTGCGGCAGCACCGGGGTAGCGGCAGAGGAGCTGCTGGCAGAGTACATTTGCCGCCCCTTTGCCCCCCCTTTGCTGCGCTAGCCTTCCGCTGAAATCTGCTGACGTTCTGTTTCGCTGCTGGCAGATTTAAGACCGCGCAGACTCCAGATTCCCAGTACGGGGCCCGGTAGCAGACACCATGGCAGCCACTCCACCGGCACCGTTCCTATCAGCACGGCGATCAGCTCAACCGCCAGGGCAGTCGTAGCATAACCAAAGGCATTGATCAGAGTCAGCGCCGAACCAACCACCTCCGCAGGAGCGGTCTCGGCCGACAGCGCAGAAAACTGAGCGGAATCGGCCACCACGGAAAAGCCCCAGATCAGCCAGAACGGCAACACCAGCCAGACAGGCGCCAGTATCATCAGCGGTGAGATCAGGCAGCAGCCGCCCGAAATCAGCAACATTTTTTCGGCGACCGCACGGCTGCCGTAATGACGGGACCAGCCACCGGCAATCACGCAACCTACCGCACCGCTGGCGATAATGACAGCGGTCCAGAAGGCCGGGTTCATCGTCGGTTCGTGTAATCGGCTCCAGGCCACCAGCCAGAGCGGTGCTATCGCCCAGACGGCATAGAGTTCCCAGCAGTGGCCCAGGTAGCCCCCAACCGCGGCACGCAACGGCCGACAGCGGACGATTTCGGCCAGCGCTCGCGGATTCAGCGGCGCGCCTTTAAAGAGCGCGGGACCATCGGGGACTCCGATCAGAATCAGGACGCCGCCCAGCAGAGCAGCGCCACCGACCAGCGTCATCACCTGTCGCCAGGACATGTCCGGCAGGCTGGATAACAGGTGAGGGGTGGCCGTTCCCAGCACCAGCGCGCCAATCAGATAGCCCAGCGCTCGTCCTAACCCCCGGGGATACCAGCCGGTCGCGATCTTCATGCCGATCGGATAAATCCCCGCCAGCATCATGCCGCTGAAGAACCGCAGCCAGAGCAACTGATCCAGATCTGTTGCCCAGCCGGCAATCAGCAGACTGCTGAGACCACAGAGCGTGGAACAGATACAGAACAGGATACGTGGCGAAATGCGGTCCGCCACTGCCAGCGCCGCAAACAGCAGAGCACCGGCAATAAACCCCCACTGTACCGAATTGGTCAGCGGAGCCAGCGCCTGCTCGTTCAGCGCCCACTGCTGTTGCAGGGCGGGCAGAATCGCATTGCCGGCAAACCAGGTTGAAGTGCCCAGAAACTGGGCCAGGATGATCAGTGGCAGAATATGACGGGGACGTGTGAACTCATTCAACTGAAATACCTGCCTGAAGCCGGAGAGAACCGTAAAACCTCCGGATACCCGAAACGGCAGCGCCCCGTTCTGATTACGAGGCCCCGCTTCCGTGCCGCTGACGGCCGTGCCCTATAGCGGGTACCGAGCAGCCGGCTGACCGGCACCGATATTTACTCGGTCCGGTCAAACACCAGATCCCAGACCCCATGACCCAGCTTCTCGCCACGACGCTGAAACTTGGTATCGGGGCGCGCTTCCGGTTGCGGAGAATACTGCCCCTCACCGGCCCGGTTACGGTAGCCTTCGGCGGCGCTCATCACCTCCATCATGTGCTCGGCATAGGGTTCCCAGTCGGTGGCCATGTGGAAACAGCCGCCGACCTTCAGCTTCGGACGCAGCTGCTGAGCGAAAGCCGGTTGCACCATGCGGCGTTTATGGTGTTTCTTCTTTGGCCAGGGATCAGGGAAGAACAGCTGCAGGCAATCAAGACTGCCGTCGGGAATGCAGTGCTCCAGCACCTCCAGCGCATCCTCCTGAAACACCCGAACATTGCTCAGTCCGGCCTTACTGACATTGTTGAGCAGCCGGCCGACACCGGGGCGATGCACTTCGATACCGATAAAGTTGGTCTCCGGCGCAGCGCTCGCCATCGCCAGCAGCGAATCGCCCATACCAAAACCGATTTCCAGCACCACCGGAGCTTCGCGGCCAAACAGCCCTGCAAAATCAAGCATGCCACCTTCGATCTGCAGTCCCAGCTGCGGCCACTGCTCCTCCAGTGCTTTCTCCTGGGCCGGGGTCATGCGACCGGCACGAATTACAAAGGTACGCACGGAGCGCAGGTGCTTATTTTCTTCAGTCATCGGTGTCGAACTCGTGTAGTCAGCCGTCGTTTGCAGTCAGTGCAGAGAGAACGGGCGCCCGGCCCGACTGGGCGGACGATTGTTAATACAGAAAGATCAGAGAGCCGGTCAGCGACCGGCAGCCATCAATAAAAAGGGGCAACCGCAGCTGCCCCCGAAGATCTGCGGCAGGTAAATCAGTCCAGCAGGCTCAGATCCCGTACCGCGCCCTTATCGGCGCTGGTGGCCATCTTGGCGTACACCTTCAGTGCGGTAGAGACCTTGCGCGGTCGCTCCTGGGCCGGCTTCCAGCCGTCTTTGCCTTTCGCGTCCATCGCCGCGCGACGGCTGGCCAGCTCCTCATCGGACAGCAGCACTTCGATGCTGCGGTTGGGGATATCGATGCGGATACGATCACCGCTCTCCACCAGGCCGATGGCGCCGCCGGCAGCAGCCTCCGGAGAGACGTGGCCGATCGACAGACCGGACGTACCGCCGGAGAAACGCCCGTCGGTCAGCAACGCACAGTCCTTGCCCAGCCCTTTCGACTTCAGGTAGCTGGTGGGATACAGCATCTCCTGCATACCCGGCCCGCCACGGGGGCCTTCGTAACGGATGATCACCACATCGCCAGCCTTGACCTTGCCGCCGAGAATATCTGCCACCGCCTGATCCTGACTCTCGCAGATATAAACCGGGCCTTCAAAGGTCCAGATGCTTTCATCAACCCCTGAAGTCTTCACCACACAGCCGTCCTCGGCGATGTTGCCGAACAGCACCGCCAGCCCGCCTTCCTGACTGAAGGCGTTGTCGATGGAACGGATGCAGCCTTCGGCGCGGTCGGTATCCAGCGAGCCCCAGCGAGCCGCCTGGGAGAAGGCTTCCTGAGTCGGAACCCCACCGGGACCTGCCTTGTAGAAGGTTTTAATGGCTTCGTCATCGGTGGTCATCACGTCCCACTTCTCCAGTGCTTCGCCCAGGGTGGCGGAATGCACGGTAGAGACGCTGGTGTCCAGCAGACCGGCACGGTTCAGTTCCGCCAGGATGGCGAAAATGCCACCGGCGCGGTGAACGTCCTCGATGTGGTATTTCTGATCGTTGGGCGCCACTTTGCAGAGATAGGGGATACGACGGGACAGGCGATCCATATCCGCCATACCGAAATCCACTTCCGCTTCCTGGGCGATGGCCAGCAGATGGAGAATGGTGTTGGTGGAACCGCCCATGGCGATATCCAGGGTCATGGAGTTCTCAAACGCGGCTTTGGAGGCGATAGCACGCGGCAGGACCGAAGCATCGTCCTGCTCGTAGTAGCGCTTGGTGATCTCGACAATCTTACGACCGGCCTCCAGGAACAGCTCCTTACGGTCGGCATGGGTGGCCACCACGGTGCCGTTACCCGGCAGCGACAGTCCCAGCGCCTCGGTCAGACAGTTCATTGAATTGGCGGTGAACATACCGGAGCAGGAACCGCAGGTCGGACAGGCTGAACGCTCGACCGCATCAACCAGCTCATCGGAAGCGGTATCATCCGCGGCCAGTACCATGGCGTCGACCAGATCGAGGCCATGATCAACCAGCTTAGTCTTACCGGCCTCCATGGGACCGCCGGAGACAAAGATGACCGGGATATTCAGTCGCATCGCCGCCATCAGCATTCCGGGGGTGATCTTGTCACAGTTGGAGATACAGACCAGGGCGTCGGCACAGTGGGCGTTACACATGTATTCGACGGAATCGGCGATCAGATCACGAGAGGGCAGGCTGTAGAGCATGCCGTCGTGGCCCATGGCGATACCGTCATCGACAGCGATGGTGTCGAATTCTTTGGCGACACCGCCGGCTTTTTCGATCTCACGGGCAACCAGCTGGCCCAGGTCCTTGAGGTGGACGTGGCCGGGAACAAACTGGGTAAAGGAGTTGGCAATAGCGATAATCGGTTTGCTGAAGTCTTCATCCTTCATGCCGGTAGCACGCCAGAGCGCGCGGGCACCGGCCATATTGCGGCCCTGAGTCGAGGTGTTGGAACGATAAGCTGGCATCGGGCAGGCTCTCCTGGATATGACGCTGTCGTTGTTCTCAGTCGAACATTCGTTATTCTGGGCCGCACATTCTACCAAGGCCCGCTACCTTAGCCAATCAACCCCGATCAATCGCTGACCAGCTCCCTTTTCCACAGTCCTGCGATTGCGGCCCCGGCTGATCACAGCCACATGACTGATAATAGTCACTGCCACTAAGGGCGAGTTGCCGGTGATCCCCGGGTTGTTTAAGGTGGCGGTGAAAGCAGGAGGAAGAGTATGAGCAGTACAGACAACAGCCCCGAAAACAGTCCAGCCGGTAATATCCGTCAGGATCCGCTGCTGCAGCGACTGATGAGAACCGGCATCCCGCTGGCCATTATCAGCATCGCCAGCCTTTGGATCGGCCGCAGTTTCAGTATTCCCGGACTGGGTGGGGTGTTTATCGTGACCATGGCGGTCACCCTGCTGATCGGCTTTGCATATAATGCCCGTTTCGTGATGCTGCTGATTAAGCGGCGTCGGCAACAGCCCTGATAAGCCACCGGTATCAGCCACCGCATGGACCCGCTACTGCAACATCGCTTCCCGGCCCTCGGCCGGATTACCGACCCGGTCGGGCAGCAGGTGCTGACCGAAGCCCGACTGCTGGAGCTGCCAGCCGGCCAGACCGTGTTCAGTCCCGGTGACGAATGCCAGAACTATCTGCTGGTGGTCGAAGGCTGTGTGCGGGTGCTGGGACGCAGTGCCGGCGGCCGGGAGATCATTCTCTATCGCATTCAGAACACCGGCAGCTGCGTGCTGACCACCAGTTGCCTGCTCAGCCGTGACCGCTATGCCGCCGAAGGCATCACCGAAACACCGGTCCGGGCCTTTGCTATTCCTCAGTCGGCTTTTAAGCGGGGCCTGGATCAGTCGCCGGGGTTCCGCGATTTTATCTTCCAGTCCTATGGCGAGCGTCTCAGCGCCCTGATCAGCCTGATCCAGGAGATCGCCTTCGATCGCATCGATCTGCGACTGGCCCGCTACCTCTGCGAGCAGGGGCGCGATCATATCGAGGTACACTGCACCCATCAGCAACTGGCCACCGAGCTGGGTTCGGCCCGGGAAGTGGTCAGTCGCCAGCTCAAGGAATTTGAACGCCGTGGATGGATCCGACTGGGTCGTGGCAGCATCCGTATCGATGATCTCAGCAGCCTGGAATCCTTGTCCGACAACTGAACTCTTTCCCTCTGAATAACTTCCTGCGCTTTATGGGCAAGCATTCCTCCCGCTATATTAGTTCAACCTTATGTGACATTGTCACTGACCTCCGCTAGGACAGTTTTTACACTGGTGTCAGTGGTTATCTGAACAGATACGGGAGAGCACACAATGCAACGCAATATCGGCACGATGGATCAGGTGATCCGTATGGTGGTGGGACTGGTTCTGATTTCTCTGGTCTTTATCGGCCCACAGACAATGTGGGGCTGGCTGGGGGTGGTGGTGATCGGCATCGCTGTGACCGGCTTCTGCCCGGCCTACAAACTGTTGGGCTTCAGCAGCTGCTCAAAGTGCAAAGCTGAAGGCTGACCCTGCCCGGGTTACAGCGGGATTTTCCTCCCGCTATCTGCCAGGCAGAAACGGAAAAACCGCCCAAGGGCGGTTTTTCACCTGTTCAGCCGGCAACGACCGATGATCAGTTCCCGTTCAGGGTCTTTTTGATCTGCTTCAGCGAACTATGGCTGACGTTGATCCCTTTCACCAGATAGATCAGATGCTGACAGATGTTACGGGAGTGATCGCCGATCCGCTCCAGGCTGCGCAGTACCCAGATAATGTTCAGAGTCCGCGAGATACTGCGCGGATCTTCCATCATATAGGTGACCAGCGAGCGCATGGCGGTCTTATACTCGTCGTCCACCTGCTTATCCTTCTTGACCACGTCAAGGGCCAGATCGGTGTCATAGCGGGCAAAGGCGGTCAGGGCGCTGGTCAGCATGTCGCGGATCAGGGTGCCGATATGGCGGGTCTCGGCGTAACCGAAGGAGGACTCCCCCTCTTTGCCGATCATTTCGGCATGTTTGGCGATCCGGGCCGCTTCGTCGCCAATACGCTCCAGATCACTGGTCGCCTTGCTGATGGCGACGATCATCCGCAGATCGCTGGCGGCGGGCTGACGGCGTGCGATGATCCGGGTGCAGAGCTCATCGATGGTCATTTCCCACTGGTTGGTCTGCTTATCGGTCTCCTGAGCGCGCTCGGCCAGCTCCATGTTGCCGTTGATCAGCGCTTCGATGCCGTCGCTGAGCTGCTTCTCAACCAGCCCGCCCATGGTCATCAGGTGACTTTTGATCGCCTCGAGCTCATCATTGAACTCCTGGGAGATGTGGTCAGTATGTGCGTCTTTATTGAAATCCATCAGTATTCTCCGACTAGCCGTAACGACCGGTAATGTAATCTTCGGTCTGCTTCTTCTGCGGCGTAGTAAACAGGCTGTCCGTAGCGCCAAATTCGATCAGATCGCCCATATACATAAAGGCGGTGTAATCGGAAACACGGGCCGCCTGCTGCATGTTGTGAGTAACGATAACAATGGTGAACTCGTCCTTCAGGGTATTGATCAGCTCCTCGATCTTCAGGGTTGAGATCGGGTCCAGCGCCGATGCCGGCTCGTCGAGCAGCAGCACTTCCGGCTTCACAGCGACGGTGCGGGCGATAACCAGACGCTGTTGCTGACCACCGGACATACCCAGCGCACTCTCGTGCAGACGGTCCTTGACCTCGTCCCAGAGCGCCGCCGAGCGTAACGCCCACTCGACGGTTTCGTCAATCAGGCGCTTCTTGCGAATCCCCTGGATCCGCAGTCCGTAGGCGACATTCTCGTAGATGCTCTTGGGGAAGGGATTGGGCTTCTGGAACACCATGCCCACCCGACGGCGCAGATCGGCAACTTCCACCGAGCGGTCGTAGATATTACCGCCATCCATCAGGATCTGACCGTCGATGTTACAGAAATCCACCAGGTCGTTCATCCGGTTAAAGCAGCGCAGCAGAGTGGATTTACCGCAACCACTGGGACCGATAAAAGCGGTTACCCGGTTCTTCGGAATATCCATGTTGATGCTGTGCAGCGCCTGCTTGTCGCCATAGTAGAGATTCAGATCCCGGACCTGCAGAGCGATGGTTTCCTGGTCCAGTTCGCGAACCTGCTGGCTGCGCTGGATCGCATCAAGACTGATGCCGTGTGTTCTGGGTGCTTCATTCATAGTAGGAGTCGCAATAGTTGCTCGTGTCGTCATCGGGGCCACCCTCAGTGCTCAAGCGCTTTGTATTTTTCCCGCAGGTGGTTACGGATCGCGACCGCGCTGAGGTTCAGCAGGGCGATCACCACAACCAGCAGCAGAGCCGTGGCGTATACCAGCGGACGGGCCGCCTCGACGTTAGGACTCTGGAAACCCACATCATAGATATGGAAGCCCAGATGCATAAATTTCTGGTCCAGATGGATATAGGGGAAATTACCGTCCAGCGGCAGTGAAGGCGCCAGTTTAACCACCCCAACCAGCATCAGCGGCGCCACCTCACCGGCAGCCCGGGCCACCGCCAGGATCACCCCGGTCATCATCGCCGGACTGGCCATCGGCAGTACCACCTTCCAGAGGGTTTCGGCCTTAGTCGCCCCCAGTGCCAGGCTGCCTTCACGGACCGCGCGGGGTATACGGGCCAGCCCCTCTTCGGTAGCCACGATCACCACCGGCACAGTCAGCAGCGCCAGGGTCAGCGAGGCCCACAGCAGGCCGGGCGTACCGAAGGTCGGTGCCGGCGCGGCTTCCGGGAAGAACAGCTGATCGATGTTACCGCCCAGGAAATAGATAAAGAAACCGAGACCAAAGACACCGTAAACGATGGAGGGCACACCCGCCAGGTTATTTACGGCGATACGAATCAGTCGGGTCATGGGCCCCTGTTTCGCGTACTCCCGCAGATAAACCGCCGCCACTACGCCGAAGGGGGTCACCATGATCGACATCAACAGGACCATCATCACGGTACCGAAGATAGCCGGGAACACTCCGCCTTCGGTGTTGGCTTCCCGGGGATCTTCGGTCATGAAGTCCCAGAGCTTGATGCGGTAGAAATTCAGTTTGGTGGCAACGCCCATGGCATTCGGTCGCCAGGCATGAACGATGGCGCTGACCGGCAGCTCCACCATTTTTCCTTCGGCAGTTTCCGCTTCCAGGCTGTCACGCTTGAAGGCGGTATAGAGTTCTGTCAGACGCACCTGCAAGGCTTCGTAATTACGGTTGTTGGCCTCACGTTCCGCCAGCAGGTCGGCCTGGCGGGCCGGCGTCAGCTCATCTTTCAGCTCCCAGGCGCGCTCTCTCAGCCGCAGACGCTCCAGGTTGTAATTGATGGAACCGATATCCCCCTTCTCGATTTCCCGAATCTGGTCGTAGATCTGCAGTGCCCGCTCGATGCGCTGCTGCAGCTCGTTCCAGAGCCGGTTGTAGTCGGCGTCAGACTGACCCGGCTGGTAGCGACCGACATCTTCGCCCGCCTCTTTCACGGCACGCAGATAACCGTAGAAGTTACCCCATTCGCGGCGCTCGGCGGCAAACAGCTGCTCCGGATAACGCTGGTTCTGCAGGCTGTCCTCCAGTGCCCAGCGGAAATCGGCGCCAGTGATATCACGGTTACCTACCTTCATCAGATAGCGGGTAATGAAATCCCTGTCGGCAGGAACGTCCAGCCCCGCCTCACGCAGCTGAATAGCGGAAACCTCTTCCCGGTCCACCACTTCACCCACCAGCCGCTGGCTGTTGCCGTTGGCTTCAATATAGTCGGCCTCAAGGATATTACCGGGCCAGAAGTGGCCGAGGCCGCGTGCGGCGATCAGGATCAGCAGACCCGCCACCATAATCACGTTGATCGCCACGGCACCACCGGTCAGCCAGACCCAGGGCGAACCGGATTTAAACCAATAACTGAGTGACATTTTCATCGTCGCAGTAACCCTGTCTTAAAGCGAGCCGCAATGGTTAAAGGGAACCATATTTACGGCGCAGTCGCTGGCGAATCACTTCAGCAGCGGTGTTAACAACAAAAGTGAACATAAACAGCACCAGTGCCGCCAGGAACAGGATCCGGTAATGGGAGCTGCCCACCTCCGATTCCGGCATCTCAACCGCGATATTGGCCGCCAGGGTACGCATACCCTCAAAGATGTTCATATCCATGATCGGGGTATTGCCGGTCGCCATCAGAACGATCATGGTTTCACCGACCGCTCGTCCCATGCCGATCATCACAGCCGAGAAGATACCGGGGCTGGCGGTCGGCAGCACGACCCGGGTCAGCGTCTGCCAGGGGGTCGCCCCCAGCGCCAGTGAGCCGTTGCTGAGATGTTTCGGCACGCTGAAGATGGCATCCTCAGTGATCGAGAAGATGGTCGGAATCACCGCAAAGCCCATCGCCAGCCCCACCACCAGCGCATTGCGCTGATCGAAGGAGATACCCAGGTCGTTACTGACGAACTGACGCATATCGCCGCCGAAGAACAGCGCTTCCAGCACGTCGCTGAATGGCATGCAGAACAGGGTCAGCAGGATGATAACCGGAATCAGCAGCGCCGCATCCCAGCCGTCCGGTACCAGGTAGCGAATCTGCTTCGGCAACTGCTGCCAGAAGAAGGCGAATGCCAGCACCCCCAGCGGTACCACCAGCAGGATGGTAAAGATCGCCGCCAGGCTGGCCTCAATAAAGGGTGCCAGCCAGAGGCCCGCCAGGAAGCCGAGGATTACCGTCGGCAGCGCTTCCATCAGCTCGATAAACGGCTTGATCTTGCGGCGCAGGGCGGGGGCCATAAAGTACGCGGTATAGACGGCACCGCAGATCGCCAGCGGCGTGGCCAGCAACATGGCGTAGAAGGCCGCCTTGAGGGTACCGAAGGCCAGCGGCATCAGGCTGTACTTGGGCTCGAAATCGTTGGTGGCCGCCGAGGACTGCCAGATAAATTCCGGCTCCTGATAGCCTTCATACCAGACCTTATTCCACAGCGAATTCCAGGAGACCTCGGGATGTTTGTTCTCCACCCGCCAGTAACTCAGCTGTCCCTGGCCGTCTTCGATCAGCAGCGCGTTCGCCCGGGGTGAAATAGTCGCCCGGGCAACACCGGATTCCACCAGCCGGGCACTCAGTACCCGACTGTGGGCGGTGGAGTTATAGAGGCTGACGGTACCGTCCTCCTCAATACCAACAAAGCCCTTACGGCGCAGTTCGGTAGCCACCGCCGCCAGTTTCTTCGGCGCTTCACTGGCGAAACTGCGAATCTGCTGCAGACGGTAAAGGTTGTCCTTGTCACGGACCAGGAACCACTGCCCGATGGTGCCGCTGCTGTCGCCCACCAGCAGGGAGTTGCCCCCCAGCAGCAGACGGAAGCTGACGATCTCTCCGTCAGTTACCTGCACCGGCGCTTCCACCCGGGGGTTCTCGGGATCTCGAATATCCACCAGGGTTACCGATCCTTTAGTGTCGGCAAGATAGAGCCAGCGATGATCCGGTCCCAGCAGAATACGGTCTACCGGTCGATTGATGGCCGGCAGCGGATAATGCTCGGCGCTGATCTCAACCTCTTCGGTGATCATATTCTCGTCTTTACTGAACACCGTCAGCGCCAGCTGGTTATCGCTGTCCGCTGCCACCGCCAGCAGCGCATTCTCACCGTCGCGCACCGCCAGCAGACGGATATCGGCCAGCACAGGGTTCAGCTCCAGGGCCTCTTCCCCGTAGGGATAGGCGATCTGGGGGGCTATGGTGCGCACGTCGTCGGGGTAACTGACCTTGTACTCGTGACGGGCATATGTCATCGAGCCATCGCTGTGGCCCAGCGCAAAATAACGACTGACCTCGCTGTCCAGCGCAAAGGCCGTGACCGGAGCTGCGGACAGACTGACATCCTGACTCAGCCGCAGTTTACCGGTGGCCGCCTCGAAAAAATGAGCCTTCGCCGCCGAATCCAGCCGGAAGGCAATCTCGTTCTGTTCCTCCAGGCTCAGATAGAGCGGCCTGCCGCTTTCTCCCGGCGCCTGATAAGGTATCACCACCCTGTCGTTATGCTGCCAGGGCTCGATCTTAGCCGCATGGAACAGCGGCATTACCTCATAGAGGAGATAAATAAAAATCAGCAGAATAGCGATAATGACGCTGATACCGCCGACGCCGACCGACAGGGTCGCCAGTTTATCCTTGAACAGTCGATAGCGGCGCAGCCTGGCGGCGGCCGGGGTATCGAATTCAAGATCCGGTGCGGATTTTACAGATGTGAGATTGTTCATGCCGCTAGGGTAAAGCCGCCATATGACAGTAATATTACAGAGTGTCACATTGCCGACATAAAACCGTCACCTGCGACACCGCCACAAGCGACAGCCTGCCCGCTGTTGATGACCACCCGGTTACGAGGCCAATAACAGCAATCTCCGGTAACCGGGCCGGGCTTCAGATGCCTCTGCCTTGCAATCTTCGTAGCCTGCGAAAGACGCCGGCACCGAAGACGTTGACCAGCAGCCCGATCATCACCAGGACGATGCCCAACCCCTGCAGCAGATCGATGGTCTCACCCAGCAGCAACCAGGAGGCGACCAGCCCCACCACCGGCACCAGCAGGGTCAGCGGCGCCACTTCGCTGGCCGGATAGTGGCGGAGCAGGTACGCCCAGCGGCTGTAGCCGAAGATAGTAGCAATCAGCGCCAGATAGATCACCGCCAGCACCGATTTCAGACTCAGAGCGCTGAGGCTGCTGAGGATCAGCTCCGGTCCTTCCAACCACCAGGAGAGCAGCAGAAACGGCAGCGGCGGAATCAGCGCGCTCCAGACCACCAGGCCGAGCAGATCCACCGAGCCGAGCTGGCCAATGCGGCGGTTGATAATGTTGCCCAGCCCCCAGCAGGCAGCGGCAGCCAGGGTCAGCACGAAGCCGATCAGTGTCATCGATTCGGCCGGACTGCGGGTAGCCAGTAGCATCAGTCCGCCGGCGGCGATACAGAGCGCCAGTAACTGTTGCGGCTGCCAGCGTTCTCCCAGAAAAAACACTGCAAAGATCAGCGTAAACAGCGCCTGGGCCTGCAGCACCAGCGAGGCCAGTCCGGCCGGCATGCCCAGATGCATGGCGCTGAATAACAGGGCAAACTGGCCGAAACTGATGGTCACACCGTAGGCCAGCAACCAGCGCAACGGCAGCGCCGGTGGCCGGATAAAGAACACCGCCGGCAGCGCCACCAGGGCGAACCGCAGCGCGCCCAGCAACATCGGCGGCAGCTCATCCAGCCCCCATTTAATCACGACGAAATTGATGCCCCAGGCCAGTATCACCAGCAGTGCCAGCCCCTGATCCTTCCTGTTCATGCCGACTCCCTGTGCGAGCAGATCAATACAACGAAGATATGCAGTCTAATGGCGGGGAATGCGAAATAGCAATTTCGCCGGCTGATCAGGCGGCTGAATCCGGCTACGAAATCAGAGAGGGCAGAGAAGAACCGGTTGGCATCCGGTCGAATCGAAATGCATAGAGGAAGAAGGCAAAAACTAAGAAGGGAAGCGTCCTGCTTCCCATAACTTCATCCCTGAGGGAGGCTCCGAAGAGCCTCCTGTAACTCTCGATCTTTACTGAATCGCAGCCAGTGTCTTCTCGACCACTTTGGCGGGCAGCGGGATGTAACCGTCTTTGACGACAACTTCCTGACCGACTTTAGACATCACCATCCGGATGAACTCACGCTCCAGCGGAGCCAGCGGCTTATTAGGCGCCTTGTTCACATAGACGTACAGGAAACGGGACAGCGGATACTTGCCGGCGACCGCATTTTCCGGTGTGGCGGCAACGTAATTGGTACCTTTTTTGGCCAGGGCAACCGCCTTAACGCTGGAAGTCTTATAACCGATACCGGAGTAACCAATGCCGTTCACGGAAGTGGATACGGACTGCACCACGGAAGCAGAACCGGGCTGCTCGTTGACGTTGCTCTTGAAGTCACCCTTACAGAGCGCCTTCTTCTTAAAATAGCCGTAGGTACCGGATACGGAGTTACGACCGTAGATCTGGATATCGCGGCCACCCAGGTTACCGGTTACGCCGACATCGCCCCACTTAGTGGCGTCTTTGTCTGCGCCACACTTACGGGTGCTGGAGAATACCGCATCCACGTCAGCGATCGTCATGCCCTGAACCGGGTTGTCCTTGTGTACAAATACAGCCAGTGCGTCGATCGCAACAGGGATCGGAGTGGGCTTGTAGCCGTAACGGTTTTCGAAGGCTTCCAGCTCCTTGTCCTTCATCTTACGGCTCATCGGGCCGATGTTAGAAGTGCCTTCGGTCAACGCAGGCGGCGCGGTGGAGGAACCGGCAGCCTGAATCTGAACGTTCACGTTAGGGTAGCTGCGCTTGAATTCTTCAGCCCACAGGGTCATCAGGTTAGCCAGAGTATCTGAACCAACACTGGACAGGTTACCGGAGACACCACTTGCTTTGGTGTAGACAGGCAGGTTGGGGTCAAGCAGATCGCTGGCCTGAGCACCAGCAGTCAGTCCGGTAGCGGTCAGCGCTACAGCGGCCAGCAGTTTTTTTGCTTTCATCGATTACTCCTGACTTTAACGTCAATCATTTTAAGTTGAGAAGCGTACCTGGGGGCTGCTATCTACCAGAGATTCGGTCCGCAGACTACCGGCAGCCCCTGAATGCTGATCACTATAGGGAGCAAATATGACACTAGTGTGAACGTCGAATAAGAAAATATGAGATCGGCATGCCAGCGACAACCTCTGGCAGGAGTGTCGTCCGGTCACCGGAACAGGGCAGCAAGGCATTGAATGCAAAAGATTCAGTCAACCACCGGCGATCTGCAGATGGTCGCCGTCGGGAGTCTGGCGAAAAAACCGGTCGGCGGCCCGACCGGTTTTTATGGCAGTGGCGAGCCTGCTCAGGCTCCCAGCAGCAACTTGTCGTCGTCCAGCTCTTCACCGTCTCCCCGGGCCCGGGCGAACAGATTCAGCAGGTCACCGACCTGGTAGCCGCTGCGCTCCTCGCCGGCAAGATCGAAGATAAGCTTACCCTCATGCAGCATCAGGGTCCGGCTGCCGTAATCCAGCGCCTGACGCATTGAGTGGGTGACCATCATGACGGTCAGCTGCTTCTCAGCGACGATCTGGCGGGTGATGTCCATAACCAGCGCCGCCGTTTTCGGATCCAGTGCGGCGGTGTGCTCATCCAGCAGCAGGATCTTACTGGGCTGTAGCGCCGACATCAGCAGACTGACCGACTGACGCTGACCGCCGGAGAGCAATCCCATCTCACTGTCCAGCCGATCCTCCAGTCCCAGGTTGAGCCGGCTCAGCTGAGTACGGAAAATCTCCCGCAACCGGTCGTTAAGGGCAAAAGAGAGATTGCCCCGTTGCACCCGACCGTACGCCAGCGCCATGTTCTCTTCCACGGTCATATTACCGCAGGTACCGGCCAGCGGATCCTGAAACACCCGGGCCACATCCCGGGTACGACCGGTGGCCGGCAGCCGGGTGACATCGGCGTCATTGAACAGGATCCGGCCGCCGGAGGTGGCGATATCACCGGCGATGGCGTTGAGCAGGGTCGACTTGCCGGCGCCGTTGGAGCCGATCACAGTCACGAATTCCCCTTCCGGAATGACCAGATCAATACCGCGCAGGGCCTTCTTTTCGGTGGCCAGACCGGCGTTAAAAGTTACCCGCAGGTTCTCACAACGGATCATAGCTGCTCCTCCTGCGCCGCTTTGCGGGCTTTCCACTCACGCCGTAACTTTGGCAGCACCAGTGCCACCGCCACCAGCACCGCGGTGATCAGGTTGAGATCGGAGGCGTTAAAGCCGAGGAAATCGGCATTCAGAGCCAGCGACACCGCCAGCCGGTAAAGAATCGAACCGATAATACAACTGAAGATAATGATCCACATCGAGCGGCTGCCGAGCAGGGTTTCACCGACGATCACCGCCGCCAGTCCCACGACGATGGTGCCGATCCCCATAGTCGAATCGGCGAAGCCGTTGGTCTGGGCAAACAGCGCACCGGCAATGGCCACCAGCCCGTTGGAGAGCGCCAGTCCGGCATAGATCTTCTCCCGGGTGACGATGCCGTTGGCCTGAGCCATCCGGGGATTGGCACCGGTGGCCCGCATCGCCAGGCCGTACTGAGTCTGCAGGAAATAAGCGATCAGGCCGCCGATCAGCAGGGCGAAGACACCGACAAAAATCAGCTTCATGTACATCGACGGAATTCCGAGGCTCTCAAAGGGCGTCAGCACCGTCGGCTCCATGATCAGAGCGACATTGGGTTTGCCCATCACCCGCAGGTTGATGGTATAGAGCGCCGTCATGGTCAGGATGCTGGCCAGCAGGTGCAGAATATTGAAGCGCAGATTGAGCCAGGCGGTCACCATCCCGGCCATACTGCCGGCCAGCGCCGCACAGAGAGTGGCCAGCCAGGGATTAAAGCCGGCGACGATCATCGCCGCGGCAACCGCCGCCCCCAGAGTAAAGCTGCCGTCCACGGTCAGATCGGGAAAGTCCAGCACCCGGAAGGTGAGATAAACTCCGATGGCCACCAGACCATAGACGAGGCCTATCTCCAGAGTGCCCAGAAAGGCAAACAGTGACATCAGTACACCTTAACTTTTCAGTGTGTTGAGATTCAGCAGAGCAACAGAAAGGTCAATGGATAACCTTCGTGGCCCGCTCCATCACCGAAGCCGGAATCTCAATACCCATCATCCGTGCGGTCCTGGTATTGACATAGAGGTCCGTGCCTTCAGCAATCTTTACCGGGATATCTCCGGCTTTCTCGCCGTTCAGCACACGAATCACCAGCTCACCGGTCTGGCGCCCCAGATCGCCGTAGTTAAAGCCCAGCGCCGCCACGGTGCCGCGCTCGACAGAATCGGTATCGGCGGAGAACACCGGGATCTGTGCATCGATACCCACCTTAATGATCGATTCCAGGGCGGTGATAACGGTATTGTCCAGCGGCGTATAAATCGCCTCCACCTGACCGGCCAGCTTGCGACTGGCCACCATCACGTCGGAGGAACGGGGCGCAGGTGCCTCGACAATTTCGATGCCGATCCTGCCGCCTTCGGCCTTCAGCATTTCGACAATGGAAACGGCGTTGGGCTCACCGGGATTGTAAGGGACCCCCAGCCGCTTCAATTCCGGCAGAAACTCACGCAACAGTTTCAGGTGCTGAGCGATCGGCAGCATATCCGACAGACCGGTGACATTGCCGCCGGGGCTTTCGAGATCAGTCACCAGACGCGCGCCCAGCGGATCGGTCACCACCGAAAAGACCACCGGAATGTCCCGGGTAGCACTGACCGCTGCCTGCGCCGACGGCGTAGCGATGGCCACGATCACATCGGGACTGTCGCCCACCATTTTACGGGCGATCTGAGCGGCGATTGCGGGATTGCCCTGGGCACTCTCATAGCTGAATTTCAACTTACCCTCACCATAGCCCTGCTCGCTCAGCACCGCCTTAATACCGTCACGAACCGCATCCAGCGACGGATGCTCAACAATGGCGGTGGTGGCGACGTAAGGGGTGTCGGCCTGGACAGCGGTACAGGAAAAAACGGCCGCGGCAACGGCCGCTCTGGCGAGGTTGCGGATACTCATCGGGATACTCCGGTTATATTTGCTGTTCTCAGCGGCGATGATCAATCGCCCGGCTGAACGTTCGGCAGGCCTGGTTCCGGTCCCGCCCGGGATGAAGCAATCGGATCTCAGTTCTGGGCCGGCACGACAGCCGGCCTGAAAGGTGCCTAGTATCGGGGATCTGCCCCCGCTCAGGCAAGTCCGTAGCAAGCGAAGTTACCAGAAATTGAGCAGAGTCATTCGGCGCCGGTAACCGGCTCGGAGAGCGCACCGGCAGGGGCCGCTTCTGCTCCGAAAGCGGCCGATCCGTCCGATCGGGTCCAGAAGTTGACGGCACCACTTTCCACATGTCCTTTCAGGCCATAGTTATCGACCAGCCAGCGCAGCCAGCGCTCGGCGATACGATCGAAGCTGCCGTCCTGCTCCATCTCCCGGGCGGCCTGCTGCCAGCGCTTCACCCGCTGCGGATCGGTACCGGCCTTTGACATCAGAATCCAGGCTTCCCGGGTCTGAGAACGGTACAGTGGCCGGAACGCCTGCAGCGGCAGGCCGGCGGCACGGGCGCTCTGGGCCACACCGAAATCAGTGTAATAGAGCGCCGACAGCCGGCCACTGATCAGCATCTTCATATTAAGCAGGTGAGAATCACTGGCAACCAGGTTGTTAAAACCCCGGGCCCTGAGGAATCGATCCCGTACCCCACCCCGCAACACTCCGACGGCGGGCAACTGCTTCGCCTGCTCCAGCGAGTCAATCCGATAGGGTGAATCCCGGTGGCCATAAAGCACCCAGGGATTACGATTAATGCGTTTGATCCAGTGGAACAGCGGCTCCCGTTCCGCCGTCCGGGTGGCGGTGAACAGCACCACTTCGGGCTGCGTCAGTGCCAGCTTGTAGGCCCGGGGCCAGGGGACAATCTCGATATCGCTGCTTTCTCCCACCCGATGCAGCAACTCCCTGACAACATCAATGGAGATCCCCTTCAGCTCGCCATCCCCATCAATAAAATTCATGGGTGGCTCATCAATAGTAAGCACTCGCACCGCACTTCCCCCGATGCTCTGAACGGGTGACAGCGCAAGTAGCAGCACCATTAACAGCGACAAGAACTGGTACAGATAAGGCACGACAAATCCGACTCTGCTGTTGCCGGGAAGCCGGCAACAACGGCAATAGTAACGGGGGTTCCTGTTCAGAATAGTCGTCCCTGCCCCGGTTTGTCTGCCGGCTGGCGGCTTTTTTGACGCCGGAAATCTGTACATCAATCGGTGTTTTACCACCGCACCAGTACAGCCGGAGCAGGGGCTTCAGGCGTCCCCCGCCAGCCCCAGCAGCAACCCCTGCTCCCGCCACAATCTGACTCTGACTCCATCGGCCAGCTGTTCGGTGGCGTTCAGGTTACTGAGCCCTTTCGGCAGTGATGCCTGGTAGAGGGTATAGATGCGGTCCTTAGAAAGCTGGCGGACTTTGATCTGGGCTGCCAGCCTGCCGTTGATCATACAGTAGCGGCCGCCCAGCAGCTGCCACTCCGATTCCGGCAGCCTCGCAGACGCAATCAGAGCGAACTCCAGTCTGGACAGCTGTCGATCCAGTACCGGAATCGATCCGCTCTCAACCTCAACGGCGATGGCCTGATTATGGTTATAGGCGATCTCCGCAACCACCCGCTCAACAGCGGGACCGGGCCGGTAAAACCACACCGACAGCACAATCGCCAGCATTGCCGCGGCGACCGCAGACAGCGGCCAGCGATAATGACCAACGCGCTGTCGGCTCCGATCACCCGGAGCCACCGGATCTGAGGCTTCTTCAGTCGACTGCTGCAACCGTTGCAGCCTGGCGAGCTGCTGCCCGGACAGCTGCTGCCCGGCAAAATGCTGCTTCAGCGCCTTCGACAGCTTAACCCTGTCATCCCGATTACTCATCCCGTGCCACCTTTTCAGCTTCTGCTGTCAAGCTGCCTGATCGACCCTGCTGCTTCAGCAGCGGATCGACGCAGTTTTCAAACTCAGCCAGCTGGCTTCTGACCCTTCTTTTCAGCCGATACAACCGTGACAACAAGGTCCCCCGCGGCACTGCGGTCATGGCAGCAATCTGCGAAACGCTGTACTCCTCCACCGCCCACAGATACAGGAGTTCCCGCTCACGGGGCATCAACACCGCCATCAGTCGTTCCACATCCTGCTGCCGGATCACCAGATCCTCGGGACCTGGGGCTTCTTCGCTCTGCAGTTGCTGCTGTCGTTGCAGACCCTCTGCCACCACCAGATGCAATCGATAATGGCGACTCTGGTCGTAAAAGGCGTTACGAATCGAGCGCATCAGATAATAATGTGGCGCTTCGATATCGCAGGTTTTTCTGTGCAGATAACGCTCGACAGCCTGCTGCACCAGATCGAAGGCGCTATCCGCTTCTCCACACAGCGACAATGCGTATCGATAGAGCCGATTTAACAGCAGCTCACTCAGCGGTTCATGCTCGGACATAGCAACCCTGCAAGGACATTATGGCCTGCCGCCGACCGGCTTCGCCGGCGGACAGTAAACTTTGGAGTACCTTTTCCGGCGCGGGGTTCAGCGGTCATTGCGCTCCGCCTCAGTTCCGACTCTGACGCAACAGGACCAGTAATCGCGGCTGCGACGAACAATGTCCGCCAGAGTAAAGACGCTGCCTCCCCCTCGAAGCATCAACACCAGGCCTGCGGCAGCCAGTGCGAACTCCCGCTTAAAACCGTTCAGGTTAGCGACGATACCGAGATCGGCGCTGAGTTTGTGCCATATAAACCAGAGCATCACCGTCACAACCAGCGCGGCAGCGGTTCTTAACAGCAACGGCCCGCCGGCGATCAGCGCCAGCCCGATAACTGCCAGCAACCAGGCGGGGCTGGCAAAACCGGGAACGTGGTCGAATCCGGCGAAAAATCCACCGGCGATAAAGACCAGCGCCAGCGAAAATCGCAGCAGCAATGCCAGCTCCTGCCAGCGTGCCGGCACGGAGTGAGGAAACCAGCGCTGATCGAGGCTGGCTGCGCCGGCCCCCAGGTTGAACAACACAAACATCATCCCGGACAAAGCAATATCCCGGATCTGTACCAGTATCGCCGGTGCCTGATAGGTGTCCACCCCGACCGCCAGGTCCGGCACCGTATGAGTGGGAAGCGCTATCACAAAGGTCCAGAGCAGAAAACCGTAGAACAGGCTCAGCGGCCGTACCCAGAGCCCGATTATCAGCGCCACTCCCGACAGCAGCTCAAAGGTAGATAGGCTGGTCAGGAAAATCGCCGGTGTCAGCACTGATCCCTCGAAAAACAGATACTGCTGAAACGGCTCATTGATATAACCAAGGGGTCCCAGGTACTGCTGCAGGATCAGTGGCTCGGTGGCGGGATTCAGCAGCAGACTGAGCTTCATCAGCCCGCCGATCACAAACACCACCCCCAGCCCTGAACGAAGGATCAGCGCAGTAGTCGCCAGCTCTGCAGCCAGTTGCGGACCGGCAAGATCTTCAGAACGGGCGAATGTTGATAACGGATGTTCCGGAGTAGCAGCCATAGTCCAGTCCTCTGCCGGATCGTTTCTGCCGGATTAATACCGGCCCCTGACAGACAGACGACCGGGCCAACAGAATGATTGCATTGAAACCCATCGATCAATGCAATCAGCCGGGGCGGCCAGCCGTCTGTTAACCGAAAGCTGACAGATGAACGGACTGACCGGGTCGAAGAGGATTAAACAGATGCGAATTGCAGCGATCATTCTGATAGCGCTGACACTGGCCGCCTGCGCTGGACAGGGCACGCAACCATTCAATTACGATGAATACCGAACCGAGCAGGCCACAGGCTGAAGCGCGGGCCCTCAGTGCTGATCAGGATCCTGCAGCGCCGTTGCCAGCGTACATAAAAAAGGGGCCACCTGATTATCAGGTGGCCCCGGCGAGGTTTAAAGCAGGATGTGGCTGACGGTCAGATCGAGTCTTTGGCGTTTTTCAGCAGGAAGTCCATCACCAGTCCACGTTCATTATCGTTAAGCCCGGCACGGGGGAACATACTCTGAGTGATACCTTTCCACTGCAGCTGAGTAAAGTGGGTCGGATCCTTGGGACCGTGACAGACGGTACAGCGCTGGTAGAAGATCTTTTCACCCGGCCCCAGGTTGGCACTGACTTTATCCTTAAGCCCTGCCGCCCGATGCAGTCCGTACAGTGCCGGATCGACCTTCAGCGAAGCTTCGACAATCGCCGGCTTTGTATAAGCCAGATTCGGCCCGTCAGGATCGGTACACTTGCGGATACTGGCGATCACCGTGTTGGCCGTCGTGGCCTGACTCAGCTGGCTGGAAGCCTTGCTGGAGGTCAGGAAGTTGATCAGACCACTGTTGCAACGCCCCTTGCTGTCCGGTGACGGCCAGCAGCCTTCATAGATGCTGATCACCCCTTTCATAATCCGCTTATCCACCCGGGCACCAACGATGATGGCACCACGATCGTTGTAGACCTCCACCAGATCGCCATCCTTAATGCCATTGGCGGCGGCATCCTCAGGACTCATCAGGCAGGGTTCGCGGCCCTGAACATTATCGATGTCCCGGACGCTGGTGTTAGCCATCTGCGAGTGCAGGCGCATCCGCGGATGGGGACTGACGATATGTACCTGACCGGGCTTCGCGTTACCGAGATATTCATGGGGCTCCATAAAGGTCGGGATCGGCGGGCAGTCATCCAGCTGATAATCGGCGAAGTCCTGACAATAGAGTTCGATCTTTCCGGATCGGGTAGCCAGCGGGTGTTTGTCCGGATCGGTGAAGAAATCACCGTGACGCACCCATTTACTGGCCTGCTCCGGAATCTCCATGATCGCCACACCCTGTTTCCAGAACTCCTCGAAGGGCAGGGTGGCGGAACTCTTGCCGTACGCAGCCTCAATCAGCTGCATCACAGTCTTACCCTGCTCCATAAACTGGTAGTCGACACTGAACAGCTGCGCCAGCCGGCGGAAGATCTCGATATCATCCAGGCTCTCGCCCTGAGGCTCGATCACCTGCTTCATGGCGTAGACCTTGTCATTGCTGTAAGTACCGCCGGAAGTGATGTCGTTGCGTTCCAGCGAGGTGGTCGCCGGCAGCACGATATCCGCCCAGCGGGTGGAGGCACACCACCAGGGATCCTGCACAACCACGGTATCGACAGTATTGAGAGCGCCGATCAGTTCGTTGGTGTCCTGCTGGTGGGACATAAAGTTGTTGCCGGCGTTGTAGATCATCTTCACCAGGGGGAACTTGTGAACACTGCCGTTGTGCTTAAACTCCTTACCGGGATTGAGCAACATCTCACTGATCCGCGAGGCCGGACAGTATGTCTTCACCAGGTTACGTCCCTGGGACATTCCCGCCGGGGTTGATTTACCCGACTGCGGCATGCCGCCGTTACCGTAGTGCCAGCTGAAGCCCACTCCCTGGCCCGGTTTACCGATCCCCCCCAGCATGCTGGAGAAGGCGACGATGGCCCAGTGCTGCATTTCACCATGGTCCTGACGCTGCAGCGACCAGGAGCCGGCAAACTGGGTACGGTTAGCGGCGAACAGGTCAGTCAGCTCAATAATTTTCTGTTCCGGAATACCGGTGATCTTCGCCGCCCAGGCCGGGGTCTTGGCCGGTGTACCATCCTCGCCCAGCAGGTAGGGCAGGAATTTGGTGAAGCCCACCGTGTATTTGTCGAGGTAGGCCTGGTCATGACGCCCGGTGGTATACAGCTGATAGCACATGGCCAGGAACAGGGCTGTATCGGTGCCGGGAATGATCTTCACCCATTCAGCATCCAGCGCCTCGTCGGTGATGGTGTACTGCGGATTGATGGAGATGAACTTCACCCCCGCTTTTCTGATCGCCTCCCAGCGCGGATACATCTGATGATCCGCCACCCTGTACTCGATACGGTTGTTTTTAAAGGGATCACAGCCGACCAGAGCGAACACCTCGGTGTTATCACGAACCTGCTCCCAGGCAGTCTGCGGCGAATAGACCTCCATATCACCGATGATGTGCGGCAGGCTGATCTGAGAGGCGCCACCGGAGTAATCACCGGAGGTAAGACTACAGCCGCCGATCAGGTTGAAGAAACGGCCCTGCAGCACGTTGGGACGGAAAATACCGGCATGACTCCAGCCACCATAGGAGCTGCTGAAGATCGCCTCATTGCCGTGCTTATCGATAGTGTCGAGGATCGCTTTGGCTGTCAGCCCCAGCGCCACATCCCAGCTGACCCGGACGAATTCCTCTTTACCGCGCAGCTCGACTTTGCTGTCGCCACTGCCGCCGGTGTGGGCTTCAAGGTAGGATTTACGCACCATCGGGTAATTCACCCGGGTTTCGTGGAAGGTCCGACTGATGATGCCTTCGGTCAGCATCTTCGTCGGCATCGCATCGATGCTTTCAATGGGCTGCACCCCTACCAGCTTGCCGTTTTTGATCACCCCGTTAAAGGGGCCGTAATGGGTGGCGTGAGGGATCAGCAGAGTATCCTCGCTGAACACCGCGCCCGGACCAAACAGGGTCAGAACCGGGGCCGCGCTGGCCGCGGCAATTGAACTGGCCAGAAATTTACGACGACTGATATTCATAACGGCTCTCCTGATATAAATCTGTCTGCGTTGTGCTGAACTCTGAATCTTTCTGAGTCCTATGCTAGGCGGAAGATATGAACGGGTACGCCAGCGACAATGAACAGCCGGTAAAGGAATATGAAAAATTGTTAACAGAATCTTATGGTCGCGAAAACGACAGCAATCAGCTGTAATATTCGCGAAAACAGGCTTAATATGCCGACAATCAGAATCCGAATCGGGGTAGTGACATGAGTTACCATGTGCTGGTTGTGGAAGATGAAGCGGTGACCCGCACCCGGCTGACCGGCTATTTCGAGCATGCCGGTTACCGGGTCAGCGAAGCGGAAGACGGCCAGCAGATGCGGGCGGTGCTGGCCCGGGAATCGATCGATCTGATCATGCTCGATATCAATCTGCCGGACGAAGACGGTCTGGCACTGACCCGAGAGCTGCGCGGCCAGTCCGATGTCGGCATTATTCTGGTGACCGGGCGCACCGACAGCGTCGATCGCATCGTCGGTCTGGAGATGGGCGCCGATGATTACGTCACCAAGCCTTTTGAACTGCGGGAACTGCTGGTGCGGGTCAAAAACCTGCTGTGGCGAATTTCACTGGTGGCCAGCGCCCGTCGCCAGGCGCTGGAGGAGCAGTCCGAAGCGGATGACGATGCGGTCCGCTTCGGCGACTGGTGTTTCGATATTCCCCGACGCAAGCTGACCTGCCATGGCAAACCCCTGAAGCTCACCAAGGCCGAGTATGAAGTGCTGGTGGCGTTTGTTGCCTGCCCCAATCGGGTACTGAGCCGGGACCGACTGCTGAACCTGATCAGCCATCGTGCCGATGCCCCCGGTAATCGCACCATCGATGTGCTGGTGCGCAGGCTGCGCAATAAAATGGAGACAGATCCGGCTGAACCGGAACTGTTTATCACCGTCCACGGCGAAGGCTACCTGTTCGCCGGAGAGCTGGAGTGATTGCCTGAGACTCGAATGCCGTTTCGGTTATGACCCTAAGTGATCCGTCAATGATTCGGAGCCACCCGATAGACCGGCGAGAAGCCCGCCGGAGACAGCGAATGATTCATGACCCGGGAATCATCCATCCGTTCCGCCGTCAGCTCGATAATGGCCGGGCCAATATCCCGGAGAAAGGGCAGCCCCTCCAGATAACGCACCGCCTGATCCACTGCCAGCCTCCCCTGCAGCACCATCTGATCGCTGTTGGCCATCAGAATCCGATCACGCCTTAATCCGCGCCAGACGCCGTGACCCAGGTAGTGGCTGACAATCTGCGGTGGACCACTCATGTTGCGATTGCGCAGCTCGTTGACCGCCACCTCCGCCAGCACTGCACTACCCACCAGATAGTCAATATCCGGATACTGTTCCAGTACCTGCTGCAGCAGGGTCCGCTGAACATTGCGATCATTGTCGCCATTAGCGGTCACCACCAGTTCGACCGCACTGCCAGCCAGCGCATCACGGAGACCGGTTCCCGATTCCGGCGTACCACCGCGCTGCTGCGGCCCCGGAAACCAAGCGATTGTAGCCTTCGACTTACCGGCAGGATGACGCCTCGCCAGATAGGCCCCGGCCCGGTAACCCATCCGGTACCAGGGCACCCCGACCCGAGCGACCACCCCCTGTTCAGCCAGGTTATTGACCAGCCCGAACAGAGGCACCCTGTAACCGGCAGCGGTATAACGGCGATTGATCTGATCAAAACTGACGGTTCCCAACAGAATAGCGTCCGCCTGCCAGTCGATACAGGCCTGCAGCTGCTGCCACTGCCGCTCCAGCTGATGATAGCCGCCGGCCTCGGCCACCCGCAGCTCCACGCCCAGCGACCGCGCCTGGCTGACCATGCCGAAGTTGACGCTCAGCCAGTAGGAGTCTTTGATATGGGGGTAGAGAGTACAGAGCCTCCAGGCTTTTGTTGCCTTCGCTAACGGAGTAATCTCGGCACTGACCGACTGCTGAAACTGAAAGGCGGGCTGGCGACTCTCCACCGTCCAGCCGACGGCGCTCTCTACTGCCACCGACAGCAGCCAGAACAGGGCAATCTTCGGCAACCAGGCCATAGTCATTCCTCAGACGGCCCTTAACGGACCGGATTTGCCTTCAGGGTCAGTCAGGATAATCTAACCAGATAATCGCCCGGGGAAAAACCGCTTTGATCAGCAAACTCAGTATCGGCCGTAAGTTACTGTATGCCTTCAGCCTGATGGCGGCACTGTCACTGACCGCCTCGCTGATCGGCTGGTACGGATTCCGGCAGATTACCGGCAGCGAACGGCAGATTGCCGATCAGGCTATTCCGGCCATGACCGCGGCACGGCAGCTGGCGGAGCTGAATCTCAGCGTTAACCATACCGCCCGCAGCCTGAGCAATACCAGTGATCGTAACCGCCACCTGCAACTGAGCCATGATCTCCAACGCCAGGGCCGACAGCTGGCCGGGCTGCTCGACAACTTTCGCCAGCTGCAGTTCGACCCCCTGCAGGTTGAGCAGCTGGAGCTGATTGTTGCTCATATCGGTGAGAACCTGGGGCAGCTGGCGCCACGGGCCCTGCAGAGGATAGATCACCAGCAGCAACTGGGGACATTGTCGGAGCGCTACGCTGAAGCCGCCGAGCTGATTGCTGACCAGACCCGCTCCCAGGTCGCCAATGCCAGCACCATCACCATGGCAGACCTGACCGGACTCTACCAGCAGATCGATGACGGCGAATCAGCATCAGCATTGCACCAGGCGCTGGACCGGGTACTGGAAAAGGATATCGATCAGCTGGAGCAGATGTCGGAACTGTTGCGAACCAGCCTGCAGCTGCGCCACCTGATTAACCGTCTGCCACTGCTCGCCCGGGCGGATCAGCTGCAGGATACTCGCCGGGAATACCAGCAGTTACTGGAGGTCATTGACCGTCGGGTCGCTGCGGTCGCCGATCCCCACCGCCGTCGTCGAATGGAGCGGGCGCTGGGGGTGCTGGACGATCATGGATCACTGTTCAACAGCAAATCCGACCTGCTCCGGTCCCGCCAGCTGCTGCAGCAGCTGGACGAGGACAATCAGACCAGCTTCGGCCAGCTGACCGCCGTGGTGGATCAGCTGATCCGCCAGAGTTCCGACACCGCCCTCCGGGCCACCGGCCAGCTTAAACAGCTGCTGCAACAGGGAGAGCTGATTGTCATCGGCAGCGGTCTGGCCACGCTGGGGCTGCTGATCTTCATGATGTGGCGGGTGGTTTATCGCGATATTGTCCGTCGACTGAGCGAACGGACCGACGCTATGCACCGACTGGCTTCCGGTGAGCTGGCGCTGACGCTCGACGATGCCGGAGACGATGAACTGACCGAGATGAGCCGGGCGCTGGAGGTCTTCCGCCAGAATGCGCTGGCTCGCCAGCAACTGGAGCGGGAGCAGCTGGAAACCGAACGTCAGTTGCGCAGCCATAAAGCCAGTCTGGAGAAGCTGGTGGAGCAGCGCACCGAACAGCTGACCGAAGCCAATCAACGTCTGAATCGGGAGGTGCAGGACCACGAGATCGCCAAGCTCAGAGCCGAGCAGGCCAGCCAGGCCAAGTCCACCTTCCTGGCCCATATGAGCCATGAGATCCGCACCCCGATGAACGGGGTGATCGGTACCCTGGAGCTGCTGGCCGACACCCGACTGGATCAGCATCAGCGCCACTATCTGGACACCATTCTCGGCTCCAGCGAACACCTGCTGGATATCCTTAACGATATCCTCGACTACTCCCGGGTTGAGTCCGGTCAGCTGCGGATCAGCACTGTTGATTTCAGTCCAACAGCTCTCGGCCATGAACTGATCGCCCTGATGGAGGCCCGTGCCCGCAGCAAAGGGCTGGCGCTCAGCCTGGACATCGACCCCGAGCTGCCCCCATGGCTGCAGGCAGACCAGGGCAAACTGCGCCAGGTGTTGAGCAACCTGCTGGGCAACGCCATCAAGTTCACCCGCCGGGGTAAGGTCACACTGATCATTCACGGCATTCCGTGTCACCAATCCGACCGGACCGGCATCCGTTTTGAAGTGCAGGACACCGGTATTGGCATACCCGCTCGCCACCAGCAGCGCGTGTTCGAAGCCTTCAGCCAGGAGGGGGAATATAATCCCATGGGCGGCACCGGGCTGGGACTGACCATCAGCCAGCGACTGGTCAGGGCCATGGGCGGCAATCTGCAGCTGAACAGCGAGCCGGAACGGGGCAGTCGCTTCTGGTTTGAGCTGGCACTGGCGATCGGGTCTGCACCGGCGGCCCTGCCTGCCGCCCTGCCTGATCACACGACCGGCCCGCTGCAGGTACTGCTGGTGGAAGATAACGCCGTCAACCAGATGGTCGCCCGGGGGCTGCTGGAGAAACTGGGACACCATGTCTGCGCCGTCGACGACGGGGTCAGTGCTCTGGAACAACTCTCCAACCGTCAATTTGATATCGCGCTGGTAGATATCAACCTGCCGGATATCAATGGCGTGGAACTGAGCGGTCAGCTGCGCAGACTGGCCACGGCGCAGAACCGGGAGCTGCCGATCATCGCCGTTTCGGCCCAGGTATTTCGTGAAGAGGTTGATGGCTACCTGCAGGCCGGCTTCGACGGGTTTATCGCCAAGCCGCTGCAGATGAAGAAACTGAGACCGGCACTGGCTGATGCCGTCTCAGGCATCAGCCCTGTCGAGACGGAAGCGGATCGATACCCAGCCCCGGAAGCCGGGGATACCGAAAGCAACGACTGGATAGACCGCAGCGTTCTCGACCAGGATACAGAGTACCTGGGGGCGGAGAAAGTGCAGCAGATGATTGAGCTGTTTCGCGCAGAATCGACCCGTATGCTGGCGGCAATTCTCGACAGCGACAGCGGTTCACGGCAAGCCGAGCAGCTTCATAAGCTAAAGGGCGCAGCCGCCAGTACCGGCCTGCTCCGGCTGCAGCAGCAGTGCCGTGAACTGGAGGCAGAAGCGGGCGTCGCACCGCTCACCAGGGCACAGAAACAGCAGCTGCAATATACGCTGGAGCAGTCTGCCAGAGCCCTTGAAAGCACCAGCTTCGGTTAATTCAGCCAGCGGCATCAGGCCGCGGGGGATCAGCTTGCCCGAATCACATTCAGCGGGTTTTCTCCGAGGATTAATAAAAGGCCTCCTGCCTGTAGCAGCGACCATCCCATGGCTGCTGATACTGTTAAGCGGCTGCGCCGGACCGGTGTCCGAGCAGTCACTGGCAACCATTTCTGCCGGGACTTACCAGTTGGGCAGCTCAACGGCAGAGCGACAGTGGGGCTACGCCAACTCACCGGCAGTGGTCCGTAGCCAGCGCTGGTATGATCGCTGGGAAAAGCCACCCGAGCCTGTCGTGCTGAGATCATTCCGCATTGACCGCTGGCCAGTCACCGGGGCCCGCTACCAACGCTTCCTGCAGACGACCGCTCATCGCCGCCCCTACATCTCTGAAGCGGATTATCATCGCCAGGGATTCCTGGCTCACAGCTATCAGAAAGTCAGCCCCTATCTGTGGCAAAGCAACCAGCCACCTGAAGGAAAGAGCCGACATCCCGTCGTACTGGTCAGCCGGGAGGATGCCGTCGCTTACTGTCAGTGGCGGGGAGGGCGCCTGCCCACCGAAGCCGAATGGGAGGCCAGTTGTCGTGGCACCGAACAGCGCCGCTTCGCCTGGAGCGAGCGGTGGGATCCTGCACGCCTGCAGTCCGATGCTGACAGCACAGCCCCGGTCGATGCTCACCCCGGTGGTTCGACTCCGGAAGGGGTCGCCGACCTGCTGGGCAATGTCTTCGAATGGACCAGTACCCCTTTCGACTCGGACAGAGCGGTACTTAAGGGCTGCTCCTGGGACGATGCCCCCGGCACCTGTCGCTGTGGTTTCCGCCACGGCCGGCCACCAACGTCAAGACATATACTGATCGGATTTCGTTGTGTAGTGAAAGAGTAAACTCTGTCACCCCACACTTTTTTCAGTTCACAGGACGGGCAAAGGCAGGTTTGAAAGGCATGTTGTCCAGAGGCGGACTGAATCGTCGGGAACGATTTTGCATATCCGCAGGATGCCCAGCAGGGGTGAGCTAATAGACGGGCGAATGAATCGAACAGAATTCAATGGAGCGGGTTCAGCGAGCTGCAGACACAAAAAAGCCCCGTCTGATAACGAGGCTTCCTATAAAGATGGTGCCCGGAGGCGGAATCGAACCACCGACACGAGGATTTTCAATCCTCTGCTCTACCGACTGAGCTATCCGGGCATCAGGAGGCGCGTATTAAATCCTGTTTGCCGGAGACTGTCAAGCACTTAAAAGCGGTTGTTTTTACTGTCGTGGTTTACCGCCCCGGCGCTCTGCTATAATGCCGCTTTTGGCGCCGGACAGGGGTATTTATCGTTGATCAACAGTTTTGAAAATGCACTGCTGCGGCACCAGCAGACCTTCGAGCAGGTCCGTACGCTGGGGCCAGAAGTCCTGCAACTGGCAGACGTGGTGATCAACTGCCTGAAGGCGGGTGGCAAGGTACTCTGGATGGGTAACGGTGGCAGCGCTGCCGACAGCCAGCACCTGGCCGCCGAGTTTATGGTGCGCTATAAAGCCGATCGCCGCCCGCTACCTTCCATTGCCCTGACCACCGATTCCTCAATCCTGACCGCTCATACCAACGACTATGAGTTCGACAGCCTGTTCGCCCGCCAGATCGAAGGGCTGGCCCGTCCCGGCGACCTGGTGATCGGTATCTCCACCTCCGGCAACAGTGGCAATATCATTCGCGCCATTGAACAGGCGAAGGCGATGGGTGTCACAACCGCAACCCTGCTGGGCCGGGACGGTGGTCAGCTGAAAAGCTTGGCCGACGTATCCGTTATCATTCCCTGCGATGAGACCGCCCGCATTCAGGAAGCCCATATTTTTATCGGCCACTGGCTCTGCGAAGTGATCGACGAGCAACTGACCGACGCTGACGAATAGAGATTATGCAGCCCTCCTATATCCCGGAATTCAATAACAGCCGCGTGCTGGTGGTCGGCGACCTGATGCTGGATCGCTACTGGCACGGCCAGACTCAGCGCATATCACCGGAAGCACCGGTACCGGTGGTCCATATCAAAGATCATGAAGGCCGTCCCGGCGGTGCCGGTAACGTCGCCCTCAATATCGTCGCCCTCGGTGGCCACGCCAGGCTGCTGTCACTGGTGGGCCAGGATCAGGCTGCCGATGCGCTGCGCACCCAGTTGGAAGAGGCCGGCGTCGAGTGCGAATTCGAAGAGGTGGAAGGCTCCGACACCGTGACCAAACTGCGGGTCATGAGTCGTCACCAGCAGCTGATCCGACTCGATTTCGAAGATGGCTTTACCGACTATGACCATGCCCATCTGCTGAGTCGGTTCGATGCCTGCCTGCCCCACGCCGAAGTGGTGGTATTTTCCGACTACGGCAAGGGCTGTCTCGACGAAATCCGCGCCATGATCTCCCGAGCCCGGGCGGCCGGCAAGAAGATCCTGGTGGACCCGAAAGGTACCGACTTCAGCCGTTACAGCGGCGCTACCCTGATAACTCCCAACGAATCCGAATTCGCCGCCGTGGTCGGCCCCTGGGACAGCGAAGAACTGATGGCGGAAAAGGCTCATGCACTGAGGGATGCCTGTGAGCTGGAAGCGCTGCTGATCACTCGCAGTGAGAAGGGCATGGCGCTGATTCGCGGCGAGGATGAGATGCATATCCCCACCGTGGCCCGGGAGGTGTTCGATGTCACCGGTGCCGGCGATACCGTTATCGCCACCTTTGCCGCGGCGCTGGCAGCCGGCGAGAGTCTGGAAGATTCCACCCGTCTCGCCAATCTGGCCGGCGGTATCGTCGTGGGCAAGATGGGGACCGCCACCCTCAGCGCTGAAGAGCTGAATCAGGCGATTCTTGGTGACGCCGTCGAAGAGACCGGCATCGTCGGCCTCCACGCCCTTAAGCGTCAGCTGCAGATCGCCCGTGCCCGCGGCGAGAAGGTGGTGATGACCAACGGTTGCTTCGACATTCTCCATGCCGGTCACGTCCAGTATCTGGAGCAGGCCCGCTCGCTGGGTGACAAGCTGATCGTGGCGGTCAACAGCGACGACTCCGTCAGCCGGTTGAAAGGCCCCGAGCGGCCAATCAATCCGCTGGAGCAGCGCATGGCGGTACTGTCCGGGCTGGCCAGCGTCGACTGGGTCATCCCCTTCGGCAAAGACTCGAAAGATGACACCCCCCGGGAGCTGATCTGCGATCTGCTGCCGGACATCCTGGTCAAGGGCGGCGATTATGAGCCGGAGGCGGTGGCCGGGGGCGATTGTGTGATCACTAATGGCGGCGAAGTAATTATCCTCGACTTCGTCGACGGCTGCTCCACCACCAGTATTGTTAAACGAATCCGTCTGACCGAGAACGACGACACCGGAGAGAACTGAAGATGATAATCGTAACCGGCGGTGCCGGCATGATCGGCAGCAACATCGTCAAAGGCCTCAACGACCGGGGTATCACCGATATTCTGGTGGTGGATGATCTCAGCGATGGTCATAAGTTCTGGAATCTGCAGGATTGCCAGATCGCCGACTATCTGGATAAGGATGACTTTCTCACCCGGGTAAAAGCCGGCGAGCGGTTCGACTCGGTGCGTGCGGTATTCCACGAAGGTGCCTGCTCCGCCACCACCGAGTGGGACGGCAGGTACATGATGGAGAACAACTACGAATACTCCAAAGTGCTGCTGCACTACTGTCAGGAACGTCAGCTGCCGTTCCTCTATGCCTCCTCCGCCGCCACTTACGGCAAGGGCTCGGTGTTTAAAGAGGAACTGGAATTCGAAGGCCCGCTCAATGTGTACGGCTATTCCAAATGGCAGTTCGATCAGTACGTTCGCAGACACCAGTCGCGTTTTCAGAGCCAGGTGGTGGGCTTCCGCTACTTCAACGTCTACGGCCCCCGCGAGCAACACAAGGGCTCTATGTCCAGCGTCGCCTTTCACCTCAACACCCAGATTCTTAAAGGCGAGAACCCGAAGCTGTTCGGCGGTTACGACGGTCACCAGGCCGGCGAACAGAAGCGCGATTTTATCTATGTCGGCGATGTGGTGAAGGTCAACCTGTGGTTTATGGAACACCCCGAGCACTCCGGGATATTCAATCTCGGCAGCGGCCGCAGCCAGCCTTTCAATGATGTTGCCAGAGCGGTAATCGATTATCACGGCACGGGAGAAATCGAGTATATTCCCTTCCCCGACCACCTGAAGGGTGCTTACCAGAGCTTTACCGAAGCCGATATGAGCAAACTTCGTTCGATCGGCTATGACGCTCCCTTCCTGAGCGTGGAAGAGGGCGTCGGAGAGTATATGCAGTGGCTGAACCGGGACAGCTAAAACCGGCACACCGTTCCGCATACAACTGAACACCGATTACTGACAGAGAAACAACGAAACAGATGGATAAACGCTGGCTGATCGTAGGCCCTTCCTGGGTCGGTGATATGGTGATGGCCCAAAGCCTCTTTAAAAAACTGAAAGCCGATCAGCCGGACTGTACTATTGATGTGGTGGCGCCGGGCTGGTCGGAACCGATTCTGGCGCGGATGCCGGAAGTCCAGTACCCGGTGGTGCTGGATGTCAGGCACGGCGAATGGGGCTGGAAAAAACGGCTGCAGCTGGGGAAAAAGCTGCGTGGCCGCTACACCCACGCCATCGTTCTTCCCCGCTCGCTGAAAGCCTCGCTGTTACCTTTTTTTGCCGAAGTGCCCGAGCGGATCGGCTATCGCGGCGAAATGCGTTACGGCCTGATTAACGATATGCGAATGCTGGATAAGCAGCGCCTGCCACTGGCGGTGGAACGTTTTGTAGCGCTGGGAGGGCCGGTCACTCTCGATAAGCCGCAGATCCATAATCCTGAACTGACAGTGGATGAGGATAATCAGCAGCGCTTTATCCGCGAACACAGCCTGGATCTCAGCCGGCCGGTTGTCGCCCTGCTGCCCGGCGCCGAGTTCGGCCCCGCCAAACAGTGGCCGGTGGCGTACTGGGCCGAGACCGCCGATGCACTGGCCGATCAGGGCTTTCAGCTCTGGTGCCTGGGTTCACCCAAAGATCAGCAGGCCGCCGAGGAGATTCAGCAGCTGGCCAGCTGCAGGATTCACAACTTCTGTGGCCAGACCCGGCTTGAAGATGCCGTCGATCTGCTGGCACTGGCAGAGCATGCCATCAGCAACGATTCCGGCCTGATGCATGTGGCCGCCGCAGTCGGCTGTCATGTGGTGGCTATCTACCGCACCACCACCCCGGAATATACGCCACCGCTGACCGATAACTGCGATATCCTGAGAGCCGACCTGAACGGCGACAGCAGCCTGCTGGGCATTCGCCAGCTACCGGAAAATCACGGCTTAATTGATGTCAGCGTAAAAGAGGTGCTGGCGTTAATCGAACAGAAAGCCGACTGAATCAGCCCTGATCCGATTTTAGGCCGGCTGTATGGAGACGGGTATAGGCCCCGTTCTCTGCCAGCAGGCTCTGATGAGTACCGGACTCAACAATCTGCCCCTGTTCCAGTACCAGAATCAGATCGGCCTTTTCTATGGTCGACAGCCGATGGGCAATTACCAGCGTAGTACGCTTCTCCATTGCCGATTCCAGCGCCGCCTGAATGTGCTGCTCAGAGTGGCTATCAAGGGCCGAAGTGGCCTCATCAAGAATCAGAATCGGGGCGTTTTTCAGCAGCGCTCTGGCGATACAGATACGCTGGCGCTGGCCTCCTGACAGCAATTTTCCACTCTCCCCTATGGCGGTATCCAGGCCATTGGGCAGATCGCCGGCAAACTCCGAAACCCTTGCCGTATCAACCGCCTTCAGCACCTCTTCCATGGGTTTCCTGGCCAGCTCACCATAGGCGATATTCTCCAGCAGCGTTCCATCAAACAACAGCGCCTGCTGATCCACCATTGCCAGCTGGGACCGTAAAGTGCTCAGCCGATAGCTGCTCAGTGGCCGGTCATCGAGTAGTACCGCACCCTCGGAAGCATCGTAAAAACGCGTCACCAGATTGGCAATCGTGCTCTTACCGCTCCCTGAAGAACCGACAAGGGCAACGGTCTGCCCCGGCTCAACAACAAAGCTGATTTTTTTAAGCGTCTCTTCTGATGCGTCCGGGTAACGGAAGTTTACGTCCTTAAACTCCAGCCGACCTTTCACCGCCTGCTGTTCTATTGTTCCCCGATCCTCTTCAGCCGGTGCATCGATAAGTTCAAAGAGGCTGATCGCCGCTGCAATACCCTGCTGAATAATGGCGTTGACATCGGTTACCTGCCTCAGCGGCTTGGCAATCATCCCGGCGGCAGTGATAAAACCAATAAACTCGCCGGTCTGCATATCGGCCATGATCTGCGGTTGCATGCCGATAAATACCAACGCCGCCAGCGCCATCGCCACCAGCAGCTGGATAATCGGAGTACTGACAGATGTTGTCGCCACCAGCTTCATACGCTGATGGCGATCCCGCTCACAGGCCTTCAGAAAATGCTTCTTTTCCTGGCTCTCGCCACCATAAATCTTGACTACCGGAAAGCCGCGGATGGTTTCAGAAGCCGCACTGGTCACATCGCCCATGGAGTCCTGAATACGGCGACTGATTTTGCGGAAGCGCTTTGAGGCCTTGGAAACGATAAAGCCGATCGCCGGACTCGACATCAACAGAATCAGGGTCAGCTCCCAGTTCAGATAAAGCAGGTAAGCCATTAAGCCCAGAATGGTAAAGCCTTCGCGCACCACAATGGTCAGCGCCTTGGAGGAGGCACCGGTCACCTGCTCGACATTAAAGGTCAGCCTGGAGAGCAACTGACCTGAAGGCTGGCTGGCATAGAAACTGGTGGGAAGATGCAGCAGGCGCTCAAACAGATCCCGGCGCAGATCGTTAACGACCTTGCGGGTGACATAGGAGATGCAGTAGCGCCCCAGAAAAGTCCCGATGCCACGAACGGCAAAAATCGCGATGATCAGCAGGGCAATAACGCCTCGCAGATCAGCACTCCGGCCCTGTTCCAGGGTGGTGACGAGAAACTCCAGCCATTTGGCGAATGCCGTCTGAGTACCTGCATAGATCAGAAAACCGATCAGGCTTATCGCGAACGGCTTCCAGTAGGGTTTTACGTAGCTCAGCAGCCTTTTGTAGGCCAGCCAGCCGGGGCGATTGCCAGGAGCTGAAGGGGTCATCCGTTTCAGGCAGTTCTCGTCAATAGATGCAGTGATACAGGCCCGGGATTATAACGTCATCACTGGCTAAAAGCTGCGAAGGAATCAGAAATCGGGTATATTTGGCGCTTTTTTCGGGGGGACCAGAGTGGCAACCAGAACACCGGATGAACATCTCAGCCGCTTCCTCGGCCCGAAGTGGTGGCCGATCTGGTTCGGCTATGGCATGGCACGGTTGCTGGTGCTGCTACCCTTTCCGGTGCTGATGCTGCTGGGTCGGGGACTGGGACACCTGCTCTACTACCTGCTGCCCTCACGCCGTCATATCGTCGACGTGAATCTCCGGCTCTGTTTTCCGGAACAGGCGGAGGAGCAGCGCCGCGCCCTTGCCCGCAAAATTTTCGTTGCTAACGGTATCGGCCTGTTCGAATCTCTGCTGGCCTGGTGGGGACCGGCACAATCGCTTCGCAGGCGCGTAAAGTTCGAAGGACTGGAGCATCTGCAGCAGGCGCTGGCTGAAGAACGGGGCGTGCTGCTGCTCTGTGCCCACTTCAGTACCCTGGAGCTGGGCGGTCTGTTTATCTCGATGCATACCGATCTGGATGTCATGTACCGGCGGCATGACAACCCGCTGCTGGAACTGCTGATTAAAAGAGGCCGGTTAAGATTCAGCAACAAGGCAATCGAACGCAGCGATATTCGTGCCGTGGTGCGGGGGCTGAAGCAGAATCACAGCGTCTGGTATGCACCTGATCAGGACCTTGGCAAGTACGCTTCGGTGTTCGCCCCCTTTTTCGGCCAGCAGGCGGCGACACTGACGGCCACCTCCCGGCTGGCGCGCCTGAATCGATCGCCGGTGATTATGATGGCCCACTATCGTAACCCTGACAATCGCAGCTACACCGTCAGACTGCTGCCGGCTCTGGAGCAGTTCCCATCCGGCGATGACGTTGAGGACGCCCGTCGGGTCAATCAGTTAATTGAAGACTGTATCAGAGAACAACCGGATCAGTACCTGTGGCTGCACAAACGCTTTAAGACTCAGCCTGACGGACGCCACAAGCTTTATCGGAGGAACCGCGGATGATATTAAAAGGAGCCCGACTGGGGCTGGCGGGTTCGGTTCTGCTGTTACCCGCTCTGGTGCTGACTGTGCCCCGGGGAATCGGCTATGCCGTACTACCGATGATTCTGCTCAGTCTGCTGTTGCTGGCCGTCGGTTTTCGACAGGTTTCAGAGAAGCTGGATCGCAACGAGTGGCTGTTTATTCTGGCCTTCGCCGCTTACCCGCTGGCAGCGGCCCTGGCCATGCTGATTCAGGGGGAGTGGGTCTGGGCTCATTTTGATAAACCCTCCCGTTTTCTGCTGGCGATCCCGGTCTTTCTCGCTATACGTAAGTTCGGTGCCTCAGAGCGCCTGCTCTACTGGGGGCTGATTGCAGGGGCGACCGGTGCCGGCCTGTTTGGCTACTACCAGAAGTACGTACAAGGGCAGCCAGTGGCGGATGGTTTTACCCACAAGATTCCCTTCGGCGATATATCACTGATGCTGGGAGCTCTGGCGGCCACCTGCCTGGTGAAGTCCTCCAACAGTGACACCAGCCGTCTGCTACACTGCTGCGCCGTACTGGCCCTGCTGTTTGGTCTGACCGGCTCTTTTGCTTCCGGTACCCGCGGCGGCTGGATCGCGATCCCCTTTATCGCCTGGCTGATCATTACCGCGCTGACGGACAGTAAAAAATTACGCTGGAGCATCTTCGGCCTGATCATTGCTGGTCTCGTCACCGTCTATTCCAGTAACGATCTGGTCAGATACAAGGTCGATCGTGCCGTCACTACCACTCAGCAGTACTTTACCGAAGGAACGGTGGCCGGCTCGGCAGGCACCCGCTTCGAGATGTGGCGCGGCGCCTGGATCATGTTTACTGAACACCCCTGGAGCGGCGGCGGCAAGGATTCCTATGGTCCTCGCCTGGAGCAGCTGATACAGGAGAACAGGGTCGATCCGGGGAGAGCTTTTACACACGCACACAATGACCTGCTCAATCTGCTGGCGGAACTCGGAGTGCTGGGCGGACTGTCTCTGATTGCAATGTATGGAGGGATGATTCTGTTCTTCGCCCGCCTGCGCGGTTGTGATCTGCGGCTGGCGACCGCCGGGCTGGTGCTCTGTTTCGGCTATATTGACTTCAGCCTGACGCAGGCGATGTTTGAGCACAATATCAGCACCGCATTTCTGACCTTTATGCTGGCTATACTGGGAGGCTTGCTGGCTCACCGACATTCCTGTGCAGAGAAGCAACGGGAGCAGAAACCTTCAATCGGAGCTGCCAGTGTCTGTTGATAAAACACACGTAAATGTTTCCGCCGGTCATCTGAAGGACGATTCATTGGATCCGCGCAACAGAAAACCACTACACATTGTCCATACCGAAGCGCTGGCAGGCCCCGGCGGGCAGACGCTGCGGGTGCTGAATGAGGCCAGCGGAATGATAGCCCGGGGTCATCAGGTGACTCTGATCTGCAGACCCGATACCTTTATCTGTAAACAGGCAAAGGCAAGGGGCATACCCACTCAACTCCTGCCCCTCAAGAAAAAAAATATCCAGACCGCGATTCAGCTGCGGGACTGGCTGAAGCGCACCCCCCACGACATCATTAATACCCACAGCTCAGCCGACAGCTGGGTGGTGGCTCTGGCCCAATTGGGGATGCGAAACCGGGCACCCGTGGTTCGTACTCGCCATACCCTGAGTCCGGTGGGGCGCAACTGGAAATCCCGCTGGCTCTATACCCGGGCCAGCCAGTTTATCGTGACCACCGGAGAGGGAGTCAGGCAACGACTGATCACAAAAAATGGCTACGACGGGTCACGCATTCGCTCGCTGCCCTCCGGCATTGACCATAGCCGCTTTGAGCCCGGCGATCAGCTGGCTTCACGCCGCCAGCTGGGGCTTCCCCTGGATAAAACAGTCATTGGCATGGTGTCGATGTTCTCTACCAAAAAGGGATATGAGGACCTGATCAATGCGGCGGGCCTGCTCACTGATGACAACCTCCACTGGGTGCTGGTGGGTGATGAAAATCGGGGGGGGGAGTACCGCAGCAAACTGAAGGAACTGGCAAAAACCAATGGGGTTGCCGATCAGATCACCTTTGCCGGCTTCCAGAGCGATGTCGCCCCCTGGTTCCAGAGTATGGATATTTTCTGTCTGCCGACCTTTGCCCGGGAAGGGGTCCCCCAGGTCCTGTTGCAGGCAATGCTGTGCCGGCTTCCGATAGTCACCACACCGATGGGAAGCATCCCGGATGCCATCGAGCACATGAATACGGGCTTGATGATCGAACCAAAAAATCCGGAGTCTCTGGCCGGAGGCATCAGAATGCTGACAGATGATCCTCAGCTTGGCAAAACACTGTCCGAGCGTGCTTATCAGAAAGCGTTATCTGAGTTTACTCAGGAAGTCATGCTGAACGGTATGGAGGAAGTGTTTTTCAGCTTGCTGAAAGCTCGCTGAGAACCGGAGTAGCCAGTCTCTCCGGTTCTGTCCGGCCAGTCTTTTTCTAACGCTGAGTCTGAAGGTGCCGATACAGGTTCAGCAGATAGAGCATCAGAAAGAGAGCCAGGCAAAACTCTTTGGTTTCCCCTTTAGCGATATCCAGCAGGTAGGGCATCTCGGTGCCCAGCATCTCAAACAGCTTGCTGGGCATAGTAATAAATACGGCAACAACACAGGTCGGCAGACAGACAATTGTCGGCCAGATCCATCCCCAGATATTTGCCGATTGCAGATTGATGACCGCATTCTTACGGACCAATGGAGCCAGTATTCCCCCGACCAGTGCTGCGATCGTCAGCAGTAGTCGCGGCAGGTTGTCCAGTAACCCCTCCAGTACCGGATCGTTATGGAGGTTGAACTCACCCTGTTCGTTGCGCTCGGCAATGCCTTCCGGCGTTGCAAAGCCAATCCAGTGCTGCCCCCAGCTGGCTTCTTCACCGGCAAAGTAAAAGCACCCCAGGGCCATGACCAGGGCAAATGGCCCGAACAATCCGGAAGCCACCCGCTGGCGGAGGCTGAAAATACGAAGCGCATAGAAAACAGCAAAGATCAGGAAAACCACCGTCAGCGTTTCCGTAATCCCCAGTTCACCACGAATCCAGGTCTGGTAAAAATCGTCACCGATCGCTCTGGCAATAATCTGCACAAGTACGATAGCCGGTGCGACACCGATCCAGAGCCAGGGAGAGATCAAAGGGCTGGAATGCTGATGGGCCATACAGGTGTTTCCCATTGCTGGTTGTTAATGAGAGCTGGTTTAAGGGCGGCATTCTAACCCATAGATTGCCGGTTAGCAGCTGTAAATCCGGCTCAGTATTTCAGCACCGGTGCCAGCATCCGGTAGTACTGGCTGGTATAAAGCGGCTTATAAGCCGGCGACACATGATCGTAGGCATCTCCGATATGCTGGTTTTCAATCAGTGTCACCCGCTCCAGCATCTCCACGCCCGTCGAGGCTATTCCCGCCATCGACTGTCGGATATAGGGCATGGAGTTTGTCCCCATTTTTTTCAGCACCGGCCCCTGAACATAGATAAGATTCAGACCCCGCCGGTTGCAATACTCCACCAGCCTGTTCAGAAAAAGCGGCTTTTCGCCGTTGATTCCGGGGGATAAACGGTTGGGTTGTTCATCGATATCGATCGGTTTTCTCTGCCTGATATAGTCGTTATCAATTTCCTTCACCGGCTGGCTTCCCAGCAGAACTTTCAGCACTTTTTTCAGATTCTTTACCGAAAAGACCAGATCGAAATACGCACTGATCAGATTCGACAACTCGGTGGCGGAAAGTTCCAGCAGGTCTGCCGGCCCGCTGAGGGTCAGCAGATAACCATCCCAGGCGACCGGACGCTTCATCATATCGATCGTCTGCATGACCACCACATTCCTGAGACCGGGATGATCGGCTTTTTTCAGCATATTGTAACTGCCGGCAAAACCATAGAGACCAGACAGAGACAGGTTCAGCGTCGATGACCCGCTGAGTTCACTGAAATAGCTCGCATCGATACTGTTACCCAGAGAGCTGTCACCGATAAACAGGGTTTCCGGAGCCGCTGATCCGGCAATTTTTTTCAGCTGATGCTGATAGAGGATCTGATGACTCAGCCAGGGGGCGCTGAAAAAGCCGCGGGTGTTGATTACCAGGATAGCCAGAATAGCCAGCCCCAGCATCAGCAGCAGCACTCGCAGATAGGTCTTTGCGGACAGGACATTGGTGATCATCGCGTAAGTAACTCAAACCCCGGATTCAGAAGTTAAAGTAGAGGAATTCGCCGCCACCGGAGAGATTCAGAACAGAGAATATCAGCATTGCCACGGTCAGCAGCGCCCAGGCCAGGTTCACATGATGCTTAAACCTGAAGCCCGGAGACTGACTGACTATCTCCTCGGAAATCCGGTCAACGGTGGGGCGGTATTCACGCATAAACTGCTGAGTGTTGGGCAACAACCAGCAGATCAGCAGACCGATCAGCACCGCCTTATAGGTGCTTCCCCCGGAGGATAACTGATTGGCAAACATCCCGTCGAAGCTGATCCAGCCATGCAACCCGGAAAGCCAGTCGGCAGACATGGACAGCTGGAGACTTTCCGGCAATGACAGGCCGTGATAACCGGACATTGCCATCAGCATGACCATGGCACCATCAAGACTCTCGGCACGGAAGAACACCCAGGCCAGAACTACGGCAAGAAAGGTCACCAGCCGGGCAGACCAGCGACTGAGCCCTGATACGGAAGACACTCTTCCGGTGCTCTTCTTAAACGCTCGCCAGCCGTGATTGACCACCAGATAGACCCCGTGCAGCCCGCCCCAGATAATGAAATTCCAGCCGGCACCGTGCCAGAGCCCTCCCAGCAGCATGGTTGCCAGCAGATTGCTGAAACGGCGAAATGAGCCTCGCCGGCTTCCTCCCAGCGGGATGTAAATATGATCCCTGAGAAAACGAGACAGGGTAATATGCCAGCAGCGCCAGAAATCGATAATGCTGGTGGCCTTGTAGGGCGAATAGAAGTTCAGGGGCAGACGGACGCCGAATAATCGCGCCAGGCCGATGGCCATATCGGAATACCCGGAGAAATCAAAGTAGAGCTGGAAAGTATAAGCCAGCGCCCCACCCCAGGCCTCGAAGAACGTCAGCGTGATATCCCGTTCAGCCGCACTGAACACCGGTGTGGCATACTGAGCCAGGTTATCCGCCAGTCCCACCTTCTTAAAAAGTCCGAGCGCAAAGATTGTCAGGCCGACGGCCAGATGCTCGTGATTGAACCGGTAAGTTATATCCCGGGCAAACTGTGGCAGCATCTCCCGGTGGTGAACGATAGGACCGGCGATCAGCTGCGGGAAAAAGGTCACAAACAGGCTGTAGTGCAGAAAGTTGTACTCCCGGGTTTTTCCCTTATAGGCATCGACCAGATAGGCAATCTGCTGAAAAGTGAAAAAGGAGATCGCCAGCGGCAGCAGGATCGCCTCGGCCCGGTACTGCAGGCCGGCCAGCTGGGCAATATTCTCAAGAAAAAAGTTGGCGTACTTGTAATAGGCGATAAGCCCCAGATTGGCGCAGATCCCCAGCACCAGCAGCATACGGCGACTGCTCAGCCTGCTGTCTCCCAGGGCGACACCGAGAGCGTAGTTGAACAGCAGGGACCCCAGCAGCAGGCCCAGATAGGCGGGGTTCCACCATCCGTAGAAAAACAGTGAAGAGGCCACCAGCCAGCTGATGGCGATCCGGTGATGGCCCCGGCCACCGATCAGAAAGAAACCGGCCAGGGTCAGCGGCAGGAACAGAAAAATAAAGATATAGGAGTTAAAAAGCATCGGGGGGGTTAACTCGGGCAAACATCACTTCGCAGCCGTTACCGACAGCCCTCTGGAAAGAGGTTCTCGGCGAAATGAAGCAGACGGCGCCGTTAAAATACAGCATTCTGGGTACCTGACTAGGATCCGGGCTTCAGCCCTTACGGGACCTGGCCTTACGTCTCTTTCGCCGGGCCGAGAGCCCGAACCCGCCGTTACGCCAGAACGTCAGTACCCGCCACCAGAACGGCGAGTAGTCATCGCCAAGATAACGTTTGAGAAACTGCTTTCTTTCATCATCGCTGAAATCGAGCTTGCACAGGCATCGCAAATCGAAAAAACGTTTAACTACAGGAATACTCAGCCGGGTCCGGGTCACCCGGTCGGTATCAATCAGATAGAGGCTGAGCTCGGGTGATGACTGTTGCGGCTCAGCCCCGGCGGCGCTGGCCAGTGACACCAGAAAATTCTCACTGTGGATATCTCCGTGGCGCAGGCCATGGCCATGTAACCGTCGGGTGATCTGTGACATCTGTTCTTCCAGTGAGCTCACTGCCTGCTGATCCTCCGGAGTTCCGCCGGTCGCCACCCGGCTGCGAAGCTCTCTGGCGGTGCACTCGGCCTCGATTTTCTCGTAGAGAAAATAGCTCTCCTTTTTCAACAGGGAGGTGCGGCAGGTCCAGTAGGCCACAGGTCTGCCGGTAGCAATTCCGGCCTCCTCAAGGGCCAGCGCCCCTTCGAACGCAGCTTTGCTGTAATCGTTAAACAGGCTTTTCAGGTAGAGTTCGATCCGCCGGGAAAGAGGGTAGTCACCGGTGGTTCTGGCGACCTTCATCACCAGTTCTTTCTCGGCCGGCGGGAAATGAAAGGTAAAAAGAACACTACGCTTTCTGCCCGGATGGACATGCAGTCTGGTGGTTTCATAATCCCGAAACGATTGCGTGACAATCAGGTCACGTACGGCTTCGGTGTAGGGCAGATCCTCCCGAAGATGATAGTTTCCCTTATCATAGCGCTGTCTGATCATGAGCGTTCCGACTGTTCTGAGGGTGTTATGGCCAGTCGTTCCAGCAGTTCCCGCGTGCGTCCCATAACCTGCTGATGGTTGTAGCGGGCGGCCTGTTCTCTGGCTTTCCGGCCGGCATTCTGACGTAATTCCGGATCGGACCAGCGCGCCATTGCCAGACTCAGAGGCTCCGGATCATCACAGGGCGGCACCACGTCACCGAAATCCGACTCCAGCACCTCACTGCCGCCATTGCTGCTGGTGGTGATCACCGGCAGCCCGGCAGCGAGGGCTTCCAGTGTGGTATTGGCAAAAGGATCGTAACGGGTCGGCAACACATAGATATCAGCGGCCGCGTAACAGACTTCGGTGTCCCTGCGACCGCCGGCGAAGACCACCTGTCCGGCGATACCGAGATCCGCAGCCATCTGCTGGTAAGCATTCTGCTGAGAATCGTAACCGACGACCAGCAGCCGAGCGTCAGAGTCTTGCCTGACAATACTCTGAAAAGACTGCAGCAACCGATCCAGCCCCTTACGGCGATAACCGGTGGCGAGAAACAGGTACAGCAGCACATCTTCGGCAATACCCAGTTCCCTGCGCAACGCAACACCTCTGTCGACAAGGTCGCCCTGCTGGAACCGCTCCAGAGGCACGCTGTTATGTATCACCTCAATCCTGTCCCGGGGGATCTGAAAATCCTCGCTGATCTCCCCGGCGCACATATGGGAGTTGGCAATCACCAGTCGGTAGTTACCAGCAGCGAAAGCCCGGGCCTCCAGTGCCATCGACACACGATCCTTAAGGGTCAGCCGCTGCTTTTCCGACATCCGCTGCAGGTACCGTTTATGGGAGCCGCCCCCGATACGAATCAGGTCCTGGGACCAGGTTTTTCCCAGTCCGTAAACCAGATCGTAGCTGCTGCGGTCAATGTGACGCTCGACCGCCTTAGCGAACCGCCACATGCGATGAGCCTTACCAACAGCCATGGGTTTCAGCGTAACAAAGTGGATATTGGGATGATCCAGGGCTTCATGGCTGCGGCAGACAATATCCACCTGATGGCCGTGTTCGGCCAGTTCCATGGCCAGCAGATTCAGGTAGCGTTCGGTACCGCCGGTATGGGCGTGGCGCATATGTACGAGTGCAATCTTCACGACTGCCGATCTCCCTGGTTCAACACCCAGAGCGCCGCATACTTGTTAAATACATACTGACTGGCGAGGATGGCCAGCAAAAAACCGTGCCGTCCGTCCATAAATCCTCGCTGAAATATGTATTTGCGCAGAAAACAGGTCAGGGCATGGAGAATCGCGGTGGCCAGCCCGGCGCGCTTCCCCCGGCGCTTACGCTCACCGGCCCAGTCGGCTGCATAGCGGACCGACTTGGATACGAAGGGCTGGAAATCGGTGCAGGTGTAGTGAAGCAGGTCACCGTTCAGCACCTCGACATGCTGCTCCGGACAGTCCAGCTGTTCATGCACTTCGGCATCGTTATAGCGGTAACTGTCACGGTGATAGAGGCGGCTGACCCGATCCGGATACCAGCCGGAATGGCGGATAAAACGACCAAAAAAGTAGCTGGCGCGATTGACGGCAAAGGCACGCTGGCGATCATCCCGGCGGATAGCGGTTTCGATAGCTGACTGAAGCTCGGGAGTGACACGCTCGTCGGCATCAATCATAAAAATCCAGTCACCGGTGGTCTGTTCCTGGGCTCGCTGACGCTGCTGACCAAACCCCTGCCAGGGACCTGAAGTTTCCACTCTGGCACCGAGCTTAAGGGCGATCTCCCGGGTGCCGTCGGTGCTGCCACTGTCATAGACCAGCACCTCATCGGCCCACAGGACACTCTCGATACAGGGACCGATATTGTCCGCTTCGTCTTTGCTCAGAATCACTGCAGAAACTGTTGGTTTCATAGGATGCCCGAATTTGATCGCCGGCCTTAAGAGCGGCTGGAAAGCAGTTGTTTATAAAGATCTTCATAGCGCCCGGCGATGACCGGGGGACTGTATTGTGGAAGGCGCCGGCAACCCTCTTCGACCAGTTGCTGACAGAGTTCCGGCGATTTATACAGTGTTTCAATCGCTGTGGCCAGTGCGGCGCCATCTGCAGGGGGCACCAGCAAGCCGTTGGCATTGTCTTCGACAATATCGGGAATGCCGTCGACCCGGCTGGCCACAATCGGGATTCGATACTCCATAACATCGAACAGGATCGAACCCAGTCCCTCTTCAAGCGAGGGGAAGGCGAACAGGTCCATTATCGACAGATAATCCCCGACATTATTTTTAAAACCGACAAATTCGACATTGCTGAGATCCCTGGCCTGCTCTTTCAGCTCCCGTTCATCCACGCCCTGGCCAAGAAACAGGAACAGCAGCTCCGGATGCCTTTCGCCCAGAGTGCGGGCAGCTTCAAGCAGATAGTGCTGCCCCTTGTGCTTCTTCACCAGGGCGCCGATATGACCCACCACATACTTACCGGCATAACGTTGCTTCAGCTCTGTGGCCTCTTCCGAACCGGATTTCAGGTGAGCGCACATGCTCGGCAGCACACAGGTATTCAGCTGATCGCAGTAGGCCCTGAGATTACTCTCGATCGCCCGGGACAACCCTACCACACAGGCGGAGCGCCGATAGGCAATGCGTGTCGACCAGCGGTTCTTCAGTGGATTGGGAACCCGACGGGTAATGACGTAGGGGGCGCCACCCAGTGCATTTTCCAGCAGACACCAGTGGACGGCGCGACCATCATGGGCATGCAGCAGATCAAACTGCCGGCACCGCAGTCGATGCCCGCCGAGCGGGCTGCCGGCATCCCGAAAAGAGAGATCAGTCGTACCGGCCAGATGATCCCGCAGCGGGGATTCAGGACGACAGACCAGCTCCTGCTGGTAACCTCGTCGGGCCAGCTCCTGAATCAGCAGCCCGGTCTGCCTTTCGCCTCCCCGAAAGCCTCTGGAAAGATTGACGTGGCAGATTCGCATTGAGAGTCGGTTTCCCCGGTCAGGACAGCCGCTGACTGGCTGGTGAGTAGTGTCAGAAATAATAACTGCAAAAACGGCCGTGAAAATCAGCTGTAAAATCAGTCACGGTCGCGTTGTTCGGATAACAGATCCGCTGCCGGAATCAGCCGGCCTGAACGATGCCGCATGGTAACATGTCGGCCCCCGCCACCAAAGTGGACCTGTTCAGGTCTGCTGGCCGTATCACCGTCCGGGCAGTTGCTGCAGGATCAGCTTCGCCTGCTCTGCACTGGTGCCCTGAAACCGGCCAGCCAGTTCCAGCGCCTGTTCTTTCAGCCGATCCCGCTGGCTGCCACTGTTCAGCAGTTGCCGGACGCTGTCCGCCAGCATTTCAGTGGTGGATACCTGGATCAGCGCATCCACCTCAAGAAACTGCTGCAGAATATCGGCGAAGTTTCGCATATCCGGCCCGACCACCACCGGGCAGCCGCAGGCCGCCGGTTCCAGAATATTGTGACCACCGACATCGGTAAAACTACCGGCCACCCAGGCCAGATCGGCCATGCAGTAGAGCGCCAGTAATTCTCCCAGGGTATCGGCCAGGTAAACCTGAACGTCATCGGTAACGGCCCCGTCAGAGCTGCGACGCTGGTACACCAGGCCCGATTCTGCACAAAGGCGCGCCGCCTCATCAAAACGCTGGGGATGCCTGGGCACCAGCACCAGCAGCGCAGTGGGGTACTCCCGAGACAGCCGTTTCTGGATTTCCAGGGCGATAGCTTCTTCGCCTTCATGGGTACTGGCGGCCAGCCAGATGGTTCTGGACGCTCCCAGCTGTTCGCGGATCTGCAGCCCGCGCGCTCGCACGGCCTGATCGATCGCCAGGCTGTACTTGAGATTGCCGGAGACCCGGATCTGCTCAGAGCCAACCCCCAGTTGCCGATAGCGACCGGCGATCAGCTCACTCTGGGCCAGCACCAGGCTCGCATAACCCAGGGTATCCCGCCACAGGGCCGGAAGTATGCGCTGGTAACGCTTAAGTGAAGACTCCGACAGGCGAGCATTGGCCAGCACGATGGAAACCGACTGTCGCCGGGCTTCTGCCCAGATATTGGGCCAGATCTCCACCTCCATCACCACCAGCAGGCGAGGGCGAGTACGCCGCAGCAGGCTTCTCACCACCGGTCGCAAATCATAGGGGGCATAGAGATGGCGGTCACCGTCCTTCAGCGCGGCAGTCAGCGCATCGGCGCCGGTCCGGGTAGTACTGGTTACCAGAAACGGTCCCGCACAGCCAGCTGATCGCAGCTCGCTGATCAGCATCGACGCCGCTTTCGCTTCCCCCAGCGAAGCCGCATGAATCCATATCGGGTTTTCAGGCAGCGGACTGTTCTGATAACGACCCAGCCGCTCCAGCCAGCGCGATGGCTCCTGCTGGCGGCCTTTCCACAACGCCAGTGGCGCCAACAACCACAGCAGTAGCTGGTAAGCCAGATGTTGCGCCCAGCGACTCACTGTTCGGCGACCTGTTGTGCTGCCATCAGTCGATCCAGCATGGCCAGCACCTCCTCCTCGGTAATGCTCAGCATCACCTCCGGGTCACGCACCCGTCTGCCCCAGCTGATCTCCGCCACCGTCTTGCCCAGATGCTGTTGAACCTGATCCGGATAGCGATTGACCACCCACTGCCGGCTGAGATAGGGGCCGGTACGATCGGGATTGGAGCTGGCATAGAGTCCCAGCGCCGGCGTGCCGGTAGCGGTGGCCATATGCATCGGACCGGAATCGGGTGCGACCACCAGCCGCGCCCGGTCCACCAGCGCCAGCAGCTGCTTCAGGGACGTTTTGCCGATCAGATCCAGCGGCGTCTGCCGGGCCAGCCGGCAAATCTCAGCACCATAGTCACGTTCCAGTTCGCTGTTACCGCCGGTCAGCACGGCCCGCAGACCATATTGCTGCCGGACATAATCCACCAGCCTGGCGTAGCCTTCGGCCGACCAGTTACGAAAATTTCGTGCTCGCTGACTGGAACAGGGGCTGATCAGCATACAGGGTTCGCCCTGCAACCACTCCTCGACCTGCTGGCGGTCAGCTGCTGGAATCGGCACCTGCCAGCGCAACGGCTGTCGCTCCGCACCCAGCATTTCAGCGAAATCCAGGAATCCTTCCAGCACATGTCCGCGGGGACGAGGGGGGAGCTGATGGCTGGTAAACCAGTGCTGATTATCCCGGGCTCGGGCCCGATCGAAGCCCAGCCGGATATCGGCGCGCACCGCCAGTGATACCAGACTGGCCCGCAATGCCGCCTGCATATGCAGCAGTACGTCAAATCGCCGACCTTTCAGCTGCCGGCGCAGCGCCAGTATTCCGCCGATACCGCTTTTCTTGTCATAGACAACAAACTCGACAGCCTCCAGTCCCTTCAACAACTGGTGTTCCGCCTTGCCAATGATCCAGGTTATGCGACAATCGGGCCACCGTTGCTGCAGGGCCCGTACAGCCGGTACAGCATTGCAGACATCACCAAGGGCGGACAGGCGCAGGACACAGATCGATTCTGGCGCCTGTGGCAGGTTCAGCATTTTAGTCACGGGGTGCGGAGTCACGAATGAATTTCCATTGCCTTCAACAGGGAAGCACCACTCTCTGGGCGCTGCCGGAACTGGTTGAGCATATTACTCCATCCTGGTTCGATCTCAACTGGTGGCATTCCCGGGGCCAGCGACCGGACTCGGCCCCCGGTCGCGGGGAAAGCTATTTCGTTGACTATAAAAGTGGAGACCGGCACTGGTCGCTGGTCTGGCGTCACTACCGCCGAGGCGGTCTGGTCTCCCGGGTCAGTGAAGACCGCTATCTGTGGCCGGGTATGACCCGAACCCGCCCCTGGCTGGAGCTGCAGCTGACCGCCGATCTCTTTACCCGAGGCCTGCCGGTTCCCCGTCCGCTGGCGGCCCGGATTGTTCGTGAGGGGCTGTTCTACCGTGCCGACCTGATGACCGAACGACTACCCGGCGTCCGTTCGCTGGCCGATGTACTGGCAGCAGAGGAAGAACTTCCCTGGCCGCAGATCGGTGCGACCATCGCCGAATTTCATGGTATCGGCCTGGATCATGTGGATCTGAACATCCGCAATATACTGCTGGGTGACGACAACAAAGTCTGGCTGATCGACTTCGATCGCTGCCGGCTGCGAAAGGTCAGTCAGAACTGGCAGCAGAGCAATCTGGACCGGCTGTTGCGGTCACTGACCAAAGTTTTCCCCGACCGGGATTATGAAAAGCAGTGGCAGAAACTGTTGCAGGGTTACGGGGCTCCGGGTTTTTCTGAATAGCTGCGATAGGCGGAGAGACGCCCCAGGCCTGTCGAATGCCATAACTTCTGTACGGCACAATTCCCTTTTCTGACATTGGTGATTACAATCCTTATCCTGAGCTGTTCGGCAAACCATGGCTCTGTTCAGGCGATATCGGTATCCCGCCTGCCAGCAATAATCATAAAAATGGTTTCAAGTAGAAAATTTTCTGACTCTTTGAGGTAGCTACATGTCTGCGTTCGGTACCGTCTTTATGCCTGAAATGGCAATCTCCTGGTTTGATGGCTCCGCCTGGAGCACGCCTGAGATGGTCCCCAGTGACAGCATTCAACTGCACCCGGGAGCCCATGTACTGCACTATTCCAGCACCTGTTTTGAAGGCCTGAAGGCATTCAGTCACGAGGACGGCTCCATCAGGATTTTCCGTATGGACCGCAGCATGGAGAGATTCGCTCAGAGCAGCCGGTTGCTGGCGCTGCCTGAGATCGACCAGGCCGTTACTTCCCGGATGATTACCGAGAGCGTCGCTCATTTCGCGGCCGATGTACCAGCGGCCCCCGGTTCCATGTATATCCGCCCGACCCATTTCGGCACTGAACCGGCGATCGGTAAGGCGGCGGCCCCCTCACTGACCTCCTGTCAGTACATCCTGCTGTCTCCGGTGGGGGATTACTTCGCCGGTGGCGACGCCTGCCTGCGGGTACTGATTGACGATCAGGGCATGCGCTGCGCGCCTCACAACGGCATGATCAAGAGTGGCGGTAACTATGCCAGCGCCCTGCGTCCCATACTGGAAGCTCGCGCTGAGTACCAGGCGGATCAGGTACTGTTCTGCCCCGACGGCGACGTCCAGGAAACCGGTGCAGCCAATTTCCTGCTGATCGACGGCGACGAGATTATCACCAAAGCGCTGGATGAGAGTTTTCTGCACGGCGTAACCCGTGACTCCATTCTGACTATCGCCCGAGACCTCGGCATGCGGGTATCCGAGCGCCAGCTGACGGTTGAAGAACTGCTGGAGCGGGCCGCGAAACCGGGTTGTGAAGCGGCGCTGTCCGGTACCGCGGCGGTGCTGACGCCGGTCGGTACCCTGATCTATGGCGGTAAAGAATACAGCGTGGGCAGCGGCAAGGTCGGCGAAACCACGGTCAGACTGCGTCAGACCCTGAACGATATTCAGTGGGGTAAGACCGAGGATCGTCACGGCTGGCTTACCGAAGCAAAAGCCTGATCATCCCATCCTCGGCTAAAACCGTAAAACAAAGCCCTGCCTGATCTCGGCAGGGCTTTTTTTGTGAGCGAAAACTCCGGCTCGAAGCTGCCGGCCGTTACTCTTTCCCGACCACCCGCTCCCAGATGGCGGCTACGGCGCTGCGCAGGTCCTGCATCTCCTGAGCGCTGATCACACCGGACTGCTCCTGCAGCGACAATCGATGCCCCACCGAGCGGTAGGATTTATAGGCTTCGCGCAGTAACTCGGTATCCTCCGGCGGCAGTAATCCGGTCTGCTCGACGGCATCAAGGATACGGATATTATCGGTAAAGGTGATCAGCTCAGAGCTGTCGACGGCACTGGCCAGGGCGAAGTACTGCACCAGAAACTCGATATCGACGATGCCACCGGCATCCTGCTTCAGATGGAAAACCCCGGTCTCACCATTCTTCGCGCTTTTTGAGCCGAGATGCTCGCGCATCTTCAGGCGCATCTCCCGCACCTCCTGACGCAATTTCTCCGGCTCACGGCGCTGTCCGAGCACCTCCTTACGTACCTGCTCGAAACGCCCCTGAAGACGCGGACAACCGGCGACAACCCGGGCCCGTACCAGGGCCTGATGCTCCCAGGTCCAGGCTTCGTTGAGCTGATACTCCCGGAATGCTTTCAGCGAGCTGACCAGCAGGCCGGAACTGCCTGACGGGCGCAGCCGCATATCCACTTCATAGAGCTGTCCGGAAGTGGTGGCGGTATTGAGCAGATGAATGATGCGCTGACCCAGGCGGGTAAAAAAGACCTGGCAGTCGATCGGCTTGGGACCGTCCGTCGCCAGTCCAGGTGCGGCATCATGAATAAAGACCAGATCCAGATCCGAACCATAGCTGAGCTCGATACCGCCGACCTTGCCGTAGCCGACAATAATAAAATCGGGATCGCAGGGTACGCCCGGCTCCCGTTGTGGTGCGCCATGCTTTTCGGTCATCATCCGCCAGGCGATATCCAGCGCACCTTCCAGCACCACTTCGGCGATATAGGTCAGGTAATCGCTGACCTTCATCAATGGCAGCGCACCACTGATTTCTGCCGCCGCCACGCGCAGCACATGAGCGTTCTTGAAGTAACGCAAGGCCTCCATCAGCTGTTCGGTGTCCTCCTCCGGAATTCGCAGCAGTTGCTGACGCAACTCATCCTGCAACGCCTCCTTGTCCGGCGGGTTGTAGAGGCTGTGCACATCGATCAGCTCATCCAGCAGGATCGGCTGTTTTGCCAGTTGATCGGCGAACCAGGAACTGGCCGAACAGAGCCGCACCAGTTGTGCCAGCGCTCCGGGGTTTTCAATCAGCAACACGAAGTAGGCACTGCGCCGCAGCACCGCTTCGACCAGTTGCAGAACCCGCTTCAGAGTGCGGGTCGGTGAATCGTTATCCGCCACCGTTTCCAGCAACAGCGGCATCAGGGTATCCAGTCGCTCACGGCCGATCTGCTGCATCAGCTCGACCCGACGGCTGCTGCGCAGGTTATTGATCAGACGAAGTGATTCCTCGGGATCTTCATGGCCACTCTGCGCAAACAGGGCGATCGCCTCGCTGTCATCAGGCTCCCCCTGCCACAGCGGTTGCCAGCTGTCCTGTCGGGACTGTTCTTCATCCTCTTCCTGAACCGGAGCAATGACTTCGGCAAAGTGGCGGGTGACATTTCCCCGCTGTTTTTGCAGTTCGGTAAAGAAACCGTCCCAGTTCTCAAAGCCCATCACCCAGGCCAGCCGCAACTGCCCCGACTCGTCCCGTGGCAGCTCCTGGGTCTGCTGATCGGCAAACCCCTGGATGGCATGTTCGGTGTTACGAAGAAAACGATAGGCGCTCAGCAGCTCATCCACCGCCAGCTCCGGCATGCCAACGGTTTCCGGCAGCAAGGGCAGAATATTGCGCAGCTCCCGCTGTTGCAGCCGACTGTCGCGACCACCGCGAATCAGCTGAAACGCCTGGCCGATAAACTCCACTTCCCGAATCCCGCCGGAACCCAGCTTGACGTTACCTTCCAGGTTCTTGCGGCGAACTTCGCGGCTGATCATCTCCTTCATATCCCGCAGCGATTCGAAGGCACTGAAATCCAGATATTTACGATAAACAAAGGGCTGCAGCGTCGACTGCAGCTGTTGACCGGCCTGGCGGTCGCCGGCGACCACCCGGGCCTTGATCATGGCGTAACGCTCCCAGTCACGACCCTGATCCTGGTAGTACTCCTCCATGGCGTTAAAGCAGGGTGACAGAATGCCGGACTGACCGTAGGGGCGAAGCCGCATATCGACCCGGAATACAAAACCATCGGCGGTATTGTTATCCAGCGCCTGAATCAGTTTCTGGCCCAGACGGTTAAAGAAGGTCTGATTATCGAGGCTGCGGCGGCCACCTTCGGTCTCACCGTTCTCCGGAAAGGCGAAGATCAAATCGATATCCGATGACAGATTAAGCTCCTGGGCGCCCAGCTTGCCCATACCCAGCACCACCAGTTGTTGCGGCTCGGCGGGCTGGCCGTCACGCCCCCGGGACATCGGCGTCCCCCAGTTGATGCAGGCCTGCCCGTAGAGCCAGTTCAGCGCCTCATCAATACAGGCATCGGCCAGGTTACTGAGATCCCGGGTGGTCTCTTCCATTTCTGCCAGCCGGTTAAAATCCCGCCAGATGATTCGCATCATCTCGCGGTTACGGAACTGACGCAGACAGGCATGCAGGGCGGCTTCCTCAGTGACCTCTGCCAGTCGCTGCCGCAGAGCTTCAGCGTAGCAGCTGTCGGTGTAGCTGCGCTCCAGATCAGGGAGCCGCTCCACCAGCCACTCCGGATGACGGGTACACTGAGCGGCGACAAATTCACTCCCCCCCCAGGTTCGACTCAGCTGTTGCCAGAACCGATCGCTTTGAGCTGCCAGCGCGCCGCTGACCTCTTCATCCGCGGCCTGCTGAAAATTCTGCCAGTGACGTTCTACCGCATCCCGGAGGGAGGCTGGAACGCCGTCCAGTTGTGGGCCCTGCATATCTCTGTCCTTTTCCCTGTAGCTGAAGATGATTAGAGGGAATTTTGCGGCGCGGTTCAAGAGCGGCCGCAGTTATATTCGGTAACGGTCTGCGCCCGGATATACCGGATTTGCGCTGTTTACTGCTGGTTCACCTGCAGTTGCAGGCTCAGAAGACTCAGTTTCAGTAACCCGGTGGAGAAGGATCTTCCGTTCAGCGCCTCTGCACACCGCCGCTGTCGGCAGCTTCGTTCGTCAGCGCTGAACAACCGGGTCCCGGTTCCGGCCTCCAGCAACCAGGGGGCAGCCAGCGATCGCAAACTGATGGCCGTATCCGATATCGCCCCCCGGTCGGCTGCCTCCACCTTCAGGGTCGGTTCAGCGACCAGAGCCATCAGCAGATCCAGCACCGCCACAATCTCCGGCAACAGCAGGGGATCCTGCAGATACTCAAAGCTCTCAATTCGCTCCTGCAGCAGTTCCAGCGCTACCGCCAGTAACGCCGGGCCATCCGAATCCTGAAAATGATCCTTCGACAATGGCCGAACCTGCACCCGGGCCGGATCCAGCAGCCGATAGCCGCGCTCCGCTTTGCTGGTCCGGGTTATCCGCAGTGGAATATCCTTTGCCAGCTCCAGTGCCAGTGCGAACAGCGCTTCCGGCTCTCCCTCCAGCAGCTCCAGCTCGATCTCACTGATTGCATCCCGACGTGGCACGACTCCGGGTTGCTCAGCATCTGTGCCTCCGGTCGTCGCAAAACCGTCGTCCAGCACCAGCTCGATTTTTGCCAGGCCTTCCCGAAACGGGTAATCCAGCAGCCAGACCCTGCGCTTAAAGTCGGTACTGAAGGCTGGACTGAGCTTTCCGGTATCCACCTCGGTCGGCAGCGCCCCGGTCGGCAGCAGTTCCGGTTGCAGAAGCGGTTCCGGGATATCCCACTCCCATTCCTGGCGTTGATGGAGACCACCCCGGCTTTCCCCCCGGGTTTTCAGGGTCTGGATCAGTCGATCATCCTGACGTCGAATCCGCAGGGCCACCCGATGTCGGTTCAGCGCCTGATCAGGCGTATCATAATAGAGGTTAGACAGTTCGCGGAGCCGACTGCCGGAGCCGCTGTATTTCTGCAGCAGCGGATGTTCACAAAGGGTCAGCTGAGCGCTTTGCGGAAGGCTGAGTTTAAGTTCGATTTCCAGGGCCATTGTCAGGGTTCCGGAGATAGATATTCAAATTACAGAACAACAGGTTACCGGTATCACACGAACAGGCTGATTTGATGACGATCAGGTTGCCTGGACAACTTGTTACAACAAAGCTACAAATCGATGACACAGATCCGTATACTTGCCAAAATTTTTCAACCCTGAAGGTACACCACTATGGTAGCCAACAGCTCCTTTTTACAGATGTTTGCCAGGTCGCCTGTCAAACCTATGCAACAGCATATTGAGAAGGCCCACGCCTGTGCAATGGAGTTAGTGCCCTTTTTTGATGCGGTACTCGCCAAGGATTGGGAAAAAGCCGAACAGGCTCAGCTGCGCATCAGCGAGCTGGAGCATGAGGCCGACGAGCTTAAACGCGGTGTCCGTGCCCACCTGCCAAAAAGTCTGTTTATGCCGGTACCACGTACCGATCTGCTGGAACTGCTGCGGATGCAGGACCGGATCGCCAACAAGGCCAAGGATATCGCCGGTATTATGACCGGTCGCCGGATGGAAATTCCGGAAGAGATCGCCATGCCGGTGAAAGAGTATGTAGCCGGCTCTCTGGCAGTCACCGCACAGGCCGTCCGGGCTCTGAATGAACTGGATGAACTGGTGGCCACCGGCTTCCGTGGTCGCGAAGCGGATACCGTCGAGGAGATGATCAACGAACTTGATCGTCTCGAACATGAAGCAGATCGTCGTGAGCGGGAAATTCGCCACACACTGTTTAAAGTTGAGAAGGACCTTCCCCCCATCGATGTCATGTTCCTCTACAAAGTCATCGAATGGATCGGAGAACTGGCTGACCGCGCCCAGCAGGTCGGCAGTCGTCTGCAGCTGTTGCTGGCCCACTGACCGGCCAGCTCCGCACTTACAAGATTAACCCACTGGAAATCTATCCATGACTATCATTGCAGAATACGGTGATGTACTGGTCCTGCTGGCCTGTGTGTTCGGCTTTTTTATGGCCTGGGGCGTTGGTGCCAACGATGTGGCGAATGCCATGGGCACCTCAGTCGGTTCTAAAGCACTCACCATCAAACAGGCGATCATGATCGCCATTATCTTCGAATTTGCCGGCGCCTACCTCGCCGGTGGCGCAGTAACCGCCACCATCCGCAAAGGGATTATCGACCCAGGGCTGCTCTCGGGAACCCCGGAATTACTGGTGTTCGGGATGATCTCGGCGCTGCTGGCGGCCGGTATCTGGCTGCTGATCGCCACCCATTTCGGCTGGCCGGTCTCCACCACCCACTCCATCGTCGGTGCCATTGTCGGTTTTGCGGCCGTTGGTATCTCGGTAGATGCCGTTGCCTGGGGTAAAGTCGGTAAGATCGTCGCCAGTTGGGTGGTGTCACCGGTACTGGCGGGCAGTCTCGGCTTTATGCTATTCCGAAGCGTACAGCGATTAATACTGGACAGCGCCGATCCCTTCGCCAATGCCAAGCGCTATATGCCGATGTACAGCTTTATCGTCGGCTTTATCATCGCCATGGTAACCTTTACTAAAGGACTCAAGCATATCGGCCTGGGTATTAGTTTCGGTCAGAGCATACTGTTTTCGCTTCTTTTTGCCGCGGCGATCGCATTGCTGGCGAAGTATCTGCAGCGCCGGATCAAACATAATCCCGAGGATGATCGCGATTACCACTTCGCCAGCGTGGAGAAGGTATTCGGCATCCTGATGATGTTCACCGCCTGTGCCATGGCGTTCGCCCACGGTTCCAACGACGTCGCCAACGCGGTTGGTCCGCTGGCCGCAGTTGTCAGCATCGTCGGCGCCGGTGGTGAAGTGGCGCAGAAATCGGTGATGCCGGCCTGGATTCTGCTGCTCGGCGGCGGCGGTATCGTGCTGGGTCTGGTGATGTACGGTCACAAGGTTATCGCCACCGTCGGCAACAACATCACCGAACTGACACCGAGCCGGGGCTTTGCCGCTACCCTGGCTGCTGCCTCAACGGTCGTTATCGCCTCCGGAACCGGTCTGCCGATCTCCACGACTCACACCCTGGTGGGTGCGGTACTGGGTGTGGGCATCGCCCGTGGCCTGTCGGCCCTCAATCTGCAGGTGGTGGGAACGATCTTTATGAGCTGGATCGTGACGCTGCCGGCCGGTGCCGGACTGGCGATCCTGTTCTTCTTTACCCTCAAGGGCATGTTCCTCTGATCTGTGCTCCTCTGATCTGAGCCAGGCGCTCAGCTCCCGACAGCCCGGTACCGCTCCACGCGGTAGCGGGCTGTTCTGTTTCCGGTTCCCGCTCATCATTCCGTAGCTTTGTGTTTAGCGGCTAATGTCTGCACAATAAGGAGATATTCCATGTTGCAGGTATGCCCATGAACCAGGCCCCCTCACTGATCACCATGATGCAGGAACTGATTGCCACGCCATCGGTCAGTTCCACCGCGTCCGGCTGGGATCAGAGCAATCTTGCCGTGATCGAAAAGCTGGAGGGCTGGCTGAGCGGTCTCGGATTTAACACCGAGGTACTGGAGGTTCCCGGCCACCCGGGCAAAGCCAATCTGATTGCCACCCTGGGCAGTGGCCCGGGCGGGCTGGTGCTGTCCGGTCACACCGACACCGTGCCCTATGATGAGGGCCGCTGGAACAGCGATCCGTTTAAGCTGCAGGACCGGGACGGGCGCCTTTACGGTCTCGGCACCTGTGATATGAAAGGCTTTTTCGCCCTGGCCATTGAAGCCGCCCGGGAGTTTGTCGACAAACCGCTGAAACAGCCGCTGATCATCCTCGCCACCGCCGACGAGGAGACCAGTATGAGCGGTGCCAGGGCACTGGCCGAACTGGGCCGTCCCCGGGCCCGTTACGCGGTGATTGGCGAGCCGACCGGTATGCGACCGGTATACATGCATAAAGGCATGATGATGCAGCGGGTGCGGATCACCGGCCGCGCCGGCCACTCCTCCAACCCGGCACTGGGGCACAGCGCTCTGGAAGCGATGCACGAAGTGATGAGCGAGCTGCTGCAGTTCCGTGGCGAAATGCAGCAGCGTTACCAGAACCCGGCTTTCAGTCTGGCGGTACCCACCCTTAATCTCGGCTGCATCCACGGCGGAGACAACGCCAATCGCATCTGCGGCCACTGTGAGCTGGATTTCGATCTGCGGCCGCTACCGGGGATGAAGAATGATGAGCTCTGTGGCCTGATCGAACAGCGGTTGAAAGCGGTTGCCGACCGATTCCACACTCAGCTGGAGTGTGAAGCGCTGTTTCCCGGCATTCCCGCCTTTGAAAACCGGGCCGACTCGGAACTGGTCAGACTGGCGGAATCACTGACCGGCCATAAGGCCGAGACCGTCGCTTTCGGTACTGAGGGTCCGTTCCTGCAGCAACTGGGTATGGATACGGTGGTGATGGGCCCCGGCTCCATCGATCAGGCCCACCAGCCGGATGAATTCCTTGACCAGTCCCAAATCGAGCCCACGACCGCGGTATTGCGACGACTGATCTCCGAGTACTGTCTCTAGCAGCGGCAACCACCCTCTGCAAATATTCTTGCTTCTGAGGCAGAATACCCCCGATACCTGATAATCCTGACGAAAAGAGATACGACCTTGAGCAAGACTGGCAGCCCGACCCTGAATAACGAGGAGTACGTCGGCTTCTTCCGCCACTCATCCCCCTATATCAACACGCACCGGGGCAAGACCTTTGTGCTGATGCTGGATGGCGAAGCGCTGGCCTGTGACAACTTCGCCAATATCATTCATGACATCGCCCTGCTGGCCAGCCTCGGCGTCCGTCTGGTACTGGTCCACGGCGCTCGTCCTCAGATCGCCGACCGCCTTCAGGAGAAAGGCATCACCACCCGCCTTCATCATCACCTGCGAGTCACTGATGAGGCGGCCATGGTCTGTGTCAAAGAAGCGATCGGTATTCTGCGCAGCGATATCGAAGCGAAGCTGTCCACCGGCGTTGCCAGCTCTCCGATGCAGGGGGCACGACTGCGGGTCTGCAGTGGCAACTTCGTCACCGCCAGACCGCTGGGCGTGGTGGATGGCGTCGACTACTGTCACACCGGAGAGGTCCGTCGGATCGACGGCAGGGCAATCGAAAGACAACTGGACGACGGTAATATCGTGCTGCTCTCCAACCTGGGCTACTCACCCACCGGAGAAGTCTTCAACCTCTCTGCAGAAGACGTAGCCGCCCAGGTCTCGATTGCGGTGAAAGCCGACAAGCTGATCTGTTTCGGCGCCGATAACGGCGTCACCAGCCAGCAGGGAGAGCGTCACTCCGAACTGCTGACCCGGGCCGCCGAGCGCCTGCTGCACAACTACCTGGACAGCCTTGATGATACCGACACGGCTCACACCGAACTGTCACGCCAGCTGACCGCCATTACCATCGCCTGTCGGGGTGGGGTCGACCGTGGCCACCTGATCAGCTACCAGACCGACGGTGCCCTGCTGATTGAGCTGTTCACCCGGGAGGGGTCCGGCACCATGGTGGTGCAGGAGAGTTACGAACAGGTCCGCCCGGCCAGCATCGAGGATGTCGGCGGCATTCTGGAACTGATCCGGCCGCTGGAGGATTCGGGAGCACTGGTCAGACGTTCCCGGGAGCGGCTGGAGCAGGAGATCGAACGCTTTACGGTGGTGGAGCGGGACGGCGCCATTATCGGCTGCGCCGCCCTCTACGGTTTTACCGATGGCTCGGCGGAACTGGCCTGCGTTGCCGTCGATCCCGCCTACCGTGGCGGCAACCGGGGCGATCAGCTGCTCCGGGCGATCGAGCAGAACGCCCGGGAGCAGAATATCTCACGGCTGTTTGTGCTGACCACCCGCACCGCCCACTGGTTTCGGGAGCGAGGCTTTGTCGAAACCGATATCGCCTCGCTGCCGGATGAAAAACAGTCGCTGTACAACCTGCAGCGTAACTCCAAGGTTTTTGCCAGACAGCTGTAAGGGGCTGGCAGAACGACCGGACGTTAATGCTGTCAGCAGGCGGTCTGCTGACAGCGTTCAGAGCGGCAGAATCAGCCGGAAAACGGCACCGCCGAAACGGCTTCGATCCAGTTCCAGCCGTCCCTGATAGCCGCTGAGAATATCCCGAACCACCGACAGACCAATACCCTGGCCCTGCTGCACCGAGTCGGCCCGGGTTCCTCGCTGCAGAATCGCTTCATGGAGTTCATCCGAGATTCCTGGCCCGTTGTCTGCCACGCTGATGCTCAGTTCCGTTTCGCTGCGAGCCAGCGCCACCTCAACCCGCCCGTTTCCGTATTTGAAGGCGTTGTCGATCAGGTTGCCCAGAATCTCCATCAGATCACGCTCATCCCCTTTAAACTGAACATCGGGCCCGCTGACCTCAAACCAGGGCTGTTTATCCCGGTACACTTTTTTCAACGCCTTGCCGATCCGCTCCGCAGCGTCTCGAACGGCCACCGGTTTCAGCAGATTATGGGCGGGCATCGATGATGCCCGCCCCAGCTGGTGGCTGATTATCTGATCCATCCGATCCACCTGCTCGGCCAGCCCGACACTGTCAGTGTCCGCATCCGCCTGATTTCGCAGCACCGCCAGCGGCGTCTTCAGACTGTGGGCCAGATCCGCCAGAGTATTACGATAGCGCTCGCGCTGACGGCGCTCCCCCTCCAGCAGCAGATTCAGATTGCGGGTCACCGCTTCCACTTCAATCGGATAGCTGCCCTCCAGCTGCCCGCTCTGTCCCTGCTCGATTGCTTTCAGGTCTTCAGCCATATTCTGCAGCGGATTGAGACCCCAGCGCAGAATCAGCCCCTGAGCGGCCAGCAGCAGCAATGCCAGCAGCGACAGTCCGCCCCAGAGATGGAAGCGAAAAGCACTGAGCTCTGCTTCATAGACTGTAGGTGCCTCCATGGAAGTGAACAGAAATGGCGTCTCGCGGCCATCTTCGGTTTCCCAGACCACCGGGTAGCTGAAATAGAACAGTCCGCTGTCGGTGCGACCAAACCGCTGTTCACCGGCAGCCGCCGACACCTCCGGCTGTACAAGCTTGAGCCCCAGAGTTGAGGCGGAGCGCCACAGCATCCGGCCCTGCCGGTCGCTGACCATCCCGTAGAGACCGGAGCCGGGCTGGCCGAACCGGGGCTCCTGCAGCGTCGGCGGCATCCACAACTGACCGCCGCCGGCCTCGGCGGCGCCGAGCAGCACGTAGGTCTGCAGCTTCAGCTGCTGGCGGGTTGAGGCTTCAAGGCTGCGACTGAAGGCCTGCTCCAGAATAATAGCCGTAACACCGAGAATCGCCGGCAGCAGCAGACAGGAGGCCAGCCGCAGGCGACCACTGAGGGAGCGGGGTCGGGTCAGTCGGGCGATCAGAGCGGAAATGCCAGGCAGCGTCATAGCTGCTCAGTCATTCCGGGACAGGACAAAACGGTAGCCGCGGCCCCGCTCGGTAGCGATGGGTTTAAGCGTGCCTGCCGGATCCAGTTTTTTACGCAACCGGGTGATAAAGACTTCGATGACGTTGCTGTCACGATCGAAATCCTGGTCGTAGATATGCTCGGTCAGCTCGGTCTTGGACACCACTTTGCCGGCCCGGTGAATCAGGTACTCCAGGGTCGCATATTCATAGGCGGTCAGCTCCAGCGGCTGATCATGGAGACGAACCTGTTTGCCGGAACTGTCCAGAGTCAGCGGCCCGAACTTCAGTTCCGGGCTGGCATGACCGGCAGAGCGACGCAGCAGAGCATTGATGCGAGCCTGCAACTCCTCCATATGAAAGGGTTTGGTCAGATAGTCATCGGCTCCTGCTTCCAGCCCTTCCACCTTATCCTGCCAGTCACCCCGAGCGGTCAGAATCAGGATCGGATAGCCGGTGCCGCTGTCACGCAGCTCACGGATCAGCTCAAGTCCGCTCAGCTTCGGCAACCCCAGATCGATAATCGCCATATCGTAGGGCCACTCCCTGGCCAGGTAGAGTCCCTCTTCGCCATCGGGTGCGGCATCGACCACATACTGACCGGCCCTGAGGCTGTCACTCAGCTGCTCTCGCAGCGCATCTTCATCTTCCACCACCAGAATTCGCATGGCTATTTTCCCGGTTTCCTCTTTTTCTGTCCGGAGATAGGCTTACCGCTGCCGGCATCGATCAGCAGCAGTTTGACCCGTCCCGAAGGCTGCAGCAGTTTGACCCGGTAGGCGGCGGTGTTATTGCTGCGTACTTTGCGGATATCCAGCACCTGACCGCCATAGCGACGCTGTACCTGCTGTGCCGCTTCGGCTGACGACAGGGCGCTGGCGGGGACGGAAATGGAGAGGCTCAGCAGCAGGGCGGCCAGACTCAGCGGCCACCTGGCCAGAGGAGCTGGCAGAGGGGAGAATCGCGCCGGTACGATCGGTTGCTCAGTCTGTGATGCTGTAAGTTGCTGCGATCCTTTCCTGTTCAACTGCCCCTGCCTCGCCGAATGGACCGGCGTTAAATCACCGGTCGTACTTTGACCTGTACCCGAATATTCTTACCCGGATCATAGTCCATCCGGGTGTTGTATGTCTCGCCCCGGTAACGGTAGGTAACATCATAACCGACGATGCGTTCTTCATAGCTGGTATCGTAACTCACCTCGCAACGACGCTCGGAGCGATAGCTGATCTCATTGTGCCGGCTGTGGCGGCGTCCGAGCTCATTGCCGATCGAAGCCCCCAGCGCGCCCAGCGCTACCGCTTTAATGACCCGATTGCTCTTGTGCCGCTTACGCCCCAGACTGTTACCGATCGCTGCGCCGATAATACCGCCGACGATGGCCGGGGTCGCAGACTGGTGCCCATAGCCCGGTTCCTGGTAGCGAACCTGCTCGTTCCAGCAGGTTTCCTGAGGCACCCGATGGGTCAGGGTCTCCGTCACCGGCTCAACGTTGACGACCCGGGCATAATCGTAACGGCCTTTTTTGTATCCACGATATTCGTTACCAGCCCATGCCAGATTGCAGCTCAGCCCCGCGATGACCAGACCGGATACCAGTTGCTTAATCATGATGAACTCCTTTTACGCTTGCTCTGAATTTACGGTCAGCATAAAGGAGCCTGTCTGAATGCAGTCTGAATGCCTGCAGATCTGCAGATAAGTGGGATGAGCGGCTACCAACAGTGCGGAAAGGTGCGAAAAAAGCCCAAAAAAAAGGCCCTAAATCGGAAGGGGAGCGATCATTAGGGCCTAACTGGACATGTATTGCATGAGAGCCACTTGCGATGGCACCAACTGTCGAGAATGACGTGGCTCTCAAACACATGTTGACCCCGGATTTAAGCCCGGGTTTCTTCAGTATAGGCTATAAACCAGTCCACTGCCGGGCTACAAATCAGAAATCACCGATATAATCTATCCAGCTGATATACAACTGTTTAGTGAGCCTGATCCCAGTTTTCACCGAACCCGGCTTCCACCAGCAGCGGCACATCGAGGCTGGCAGCCGAAGCCATGATCGCCACAACCTGCTCACGGAAGGCATCGAGGTCGGATTCACGGACCTCGAAGACCAGTTCATCATGAACCTGCATGATCATCCGGGCCTCCAGCTCACTGCTCTGCAGCCAGTTATCCACATCGATCATCGCCTGCTTGATAATATCGGCAGCAGTGCCCTGCATGGGCGCGTTGATGGCGGTACGCTCCGCCGCCTGACGACGCATGGCGTTGCGGGACTTAATCTCCGGCAGATAGAGCCGGCGCCCCCGCAGAGTTTCAACGTAACCGTTCTCGGCGGCGCTGGAGCGAATCTCATCCATATAGTTCTGCACCCCGGGATAGGTCTCAAAATAGTGCTCGATATAGCGGGCAGCATCCTTACGGGCGATGCCCAGCTGTTTGGCCAGCCCGAAGGCCGACATACCGTAGATCAGGCCGAAGTTGATCGCCTTGGCGCTGCGGCGCTGATCGCTGGATACCGAATCCCGTGGCACCTTAAAGACTTCGGCGGCAGTGGCTCGGTGCACATCCTCTCCATGGGCGAAGGCGTCCAGCAACCCTTTATCCTGTGACAGGTGCGCCATAATCCGCAGCTCAATCTGGGAATAATCCGCTGCGACAATCTTATAGCCCTCAGGGGCGATAAAGGCCTGACGAATACGGCGGCCTTCAGCGGTACGCACCGGAATGTTCTGCAGATTAGGGTCGGTGGAAGAGAGCCGCCCGGTGGCGGTCACCGCCTGATGATAGGAGGTGTGGATACGACCACTGGCCGGATTGATCATCAGTGGCAGCTTATCGGTATAGGTGGACTTCAGCTTGCTGAGGCTGCGATGCTCCAGAATCAGCTTGGGCAGCGGATAATCCAGCGCCAGCTCCACCAGCACCTCTTCGGCGGTGGAGGGCGCGCCCTTCGGCGTTTTCTTGATCACCGGCAGCTTCAGCTGCTCAAACAGAATCTGCTGCAGCTGTTTCGGCGAATTCAGATTAAAGGGATCGCCCGCCAGATCATGGGCTTCCCGCTCCAGCTCGGTCAGCCGGGCGGCCAGCTCCCGGCTCTGTTTACCCAGCAGGCTGGCATCCACCAGCGCCCCCTGGCGCTCGATATGGGACAGCACCGGGATCAGCGGCCGTTCCAGTGATTCGAAGATAGCCAGCAGTTTCGGCTCTTTGTCCAGTTTTGCTTTCAGGGTCTGATGCAGGCGCAGAGTAATGTCGGCGTCCTCTGCGGCGTAGGGTGCGGCCTGTTTCAGCTCGATCTGATTAAAGGTCAGCTGCTTCTTGCCTTTGCCGGCGATCTCTTCGAAATGGACGGTTTTCACCCCCAGATAAGTATCCGCCAGACTGTCCATATCGTGTTTAGTGGCAGTGGAGTTGAGGACATAGGACTCCAGCATGGTATCGAAGGCGATGCCCTTAAGGTCGATACCGTAACGGGCCAGCACGTTCTTGTCGTACTTCAGATGCTGACCGACCTTAGCCCGCTCCGGGCTTTCCAGCAGCGGCTTCAGTAATGCCAGCACCTCATCCCGGTCCAGCTGTTCCGGCGCCCCCATATAGTCGTGAGCCAGGGGCACATAGGCGGCCCTGCCCGGTTCGACGGCGAAGGAGACACCAACCAGTTCCGCTTCCATATAATCCAGGCTGGTGGTTTCGGTATCGAAGGCGAACAGCTCTGCATGCTCCAGCCGCTGCAGCCAGCCACGCAGTGCGCCGCTGCTGAGCACGGTATCATACTGTACCTCTGCCGGTGCCTGAGGCAGGCCGGACTCCTCCGCACCGACGTTGCTGCCCCCGCTTCCGCCATCTCCGCTCAGCTCCTTCAGCCAGCTGCGGAACTCAAACTGACCAAAGAGCTCCTTCAGTCGCTCGGTATCCGCTTCAGCGTGACGGATATCATCGATACCCAGTTCCAGCTCGACATCGGTGCGGATGGTGGCCAGGGTGTAGGAAAGTTCCGCCTCTTCCCGATTTGCTTCCAGCTTTTTAGCCATGGTTTTGGAGCCGCGGAAACTGAGCCCGGCAATACTATCGAGATTGTCGTAGAGCTTCTGGATGCCGCCGATCCCCTGCAGCAGCGCCAGCGCGGTCTTCTCACCGACACCCGGTACTCCGGGGATGTTGTCGACCTTATCTCCCATCAGCGCCAGAAAATCGATGATCAGCTCGGGCGGTATACCGAACTTCTCCACCACACCAGCCCGGTCCATATGAGTATCGGTCATGGTATTAATCAGCGTGACATGCTCATCCACCAGCTGCGCCATATCCTTATCACCGGTAGAGATCAGCATGGCGCGCCCTGCCGCGCTGGCCTGACGGGCAAGAGTGCCGATCACATCATCCGCTTCCACCCCTTCCACCGCCAGCAGCGGTAGCCCCATGGCGCGGATGATATTGTGAATAGGCTCTATCTGCAGCCGCAGATCATCCGGCATCGACGGCCGGTTGGCCTTGTATTCGGGATAGATGTCATCCCGGAAGGTCTTGCCTTTGGCGTCGAATACCACCATCACCTGGCTTTCCGGGTACTGTTTCAGCAGGCTGCGCAGCATACTGGTAACCACCCGCACGGCGCCGGTGGGAAAGCCTTCCGAATTGCGCAGGTCCGCCTGCTGTGAGGCGAAGAAGGCCCGGTAGAGATAGGAAGAACCGTCTACAAGAATCAGCGGAGCAGTAGCGGACTGTTCGGTCATGGCATGGGTTTCCCGGCGCAGCAGTGAAAAACGCCCATGATAATGAATCCCACCGATAAAAACAGGAACTCATGACCTTCGTCAGCTGATTCCGAAGACAATTAAGGAGTTACTGTTACAGCCCCGCCACCAGGACTAGAATTACATCAGCGAGCAGGTTCCCGGAGGACCTGTTATCTGTCTGACCGGAAAGGACTGAGTCATGAAAATGAAATCACTGCCGCTGCTGCTGACACTGCTGCTGGCGCCCGCTTCCGCGCTGTTACAGGCCGAAGAACCCCGCTACAGCCAGGATGAGCCGGAAATTACTATCCGTAAAGGCACCGAAGGCCAGGTCTATTACGATTACCGACTTAACGGCGAAGTGGTTGAAATCAAGGTTGTCCCGGCGAACGGCAAGCCTTACTATCTGGTTCCTTCAGAGGCAAAGGATGGCTATATCCGACTCGACCGCTCACAGCTGCTGATCCCGAAGTGGGTACTGTTCAGATGGTAGCGAGAACGTCTGACTATAGCCGACGATAGTGGACAGTTTCAGGTAAACAGTGAATGGCAGTTTATACGCAACTGAGTGAAGCCGATCTGACGGCATTTCTGGCCGAGTTCGATCTGGGCACCCTGAGCTCCTGGCAGGGCATCGACGGCGGTATCGAGAATACCAACTACTTCGTCGACACTCAGCAGGATGACCGGCAGCAGCAGTTTGTACTGACTCTGTTTGAAGAGCTCAGCGCCGAGGAGATGCCCTTTTTTGTCGAGCTGACCGGATTTCTGGCAGCCCGGCAGATCCCGGTTCCGGCCCCCCTCAAGGACCGCAACGGCATCGCCCTCAAAACCCTGGCCCAACGTCCGACACTGCTACTGCCCCGCTTCCCTGGCCGTCAGCCCGAGCAGTTGCAGCCCGCTCACTGCGCGGCCATTGGCGACGCCCTGGCACGTATGCATCAGGTGGGACGGGAGTTCTTTCTCAACCGCCAGGCTCATCGGGGAGTCTTCTGGTGGCGCCGGGAATCAAAAAATGTCGCCGCCCTGCTGAGTAATGAAGATGCTGAACTGCTGATGCAGGAAGTGGCACTGTTCGACGAACTGCGGGAACAACCCTGGGATCTGCCCATGGGTATCATTCACGGCGATCTGTTCCACGATAACTCACTGTTTGAAGGCGACCGACTCTGCGCCATCATCGATCTCTATAACGCCTGTACCGGCTATCTGCTCTATGATCTGGCTATCGTCGCCAACGACTGGTGTGCCCGCGAGGACGGCAGTCTGGATCCCGAACGCCTCGACGCGCTGCTCGGCGCCTATGCCGCCCAGCGTCCCTTCGAGGAAAACGAATATAAAGCCTGGCCGCTGCTGCTGCGCACCGCCGCGATGCGCTTCTGGCTGTCACGGCTGATCAGCCTGCACGGTCTGGAAGAGACCCGCTATGAAGGCGAGCAGGTGATAAAGGATCCCGAGGAGTGTCGCCGTATTCTGCTGGCCCATATCGCTAATCCCGGACAACTGCCGAAGCCGGCCTGAGCCGCCGTCAGGCACCCGGCAGCTTCTTCCGCCACTGCTCGACCAGTGGCGGATCGGGCTGCTGCTCCAGCTCCCCGTTTTCAAACACCTCGATCAGCCGGCTGATCGCCAGCACGTGCCCCTGTTCGGCAGCCAGCCGATAGTAAGCCAGTGCCCGGGCGGCCGATGGCCGGAAATAATGCTCAAAGCCATGTTCGTAGATCCGGCCAAGCTGGTACTGCGCTTTCATATCGCCCTTCTCCGCCGCCCGCTCCAGGTAGATGGCTCCCTGAATTTTACTGGCGATGCTATCGCCCCGCAGGTGCAGCAGATGGCCGTAGACCGACAGGGCACGACCATGGCCGGTATCCGCCGCCAGCCGGTACAACTTCATGATCCACTGATGTTTCTGCGGTGCCGACTGAAACAGTCCTGAACGAAAGGCGAAGTCGGCGATGTGGAAGTACAGCGGCGCCAGTACTTTCATCAGCAGCAGCAAAATACGCATTGGAACCTCCGGGTAGCTGGGTCGGACACTATATCAGACCTTGCTGATATCCTGCGATATCGGGCTCCGCAGCGCGGCCTGGCCAGAGCAGCTGACCGGGACCGCCAGCTAAAGACTCAGCCGCTGTTATCCCCGTCGTTTCCTGGCGATCGAATGGGTATAATGGTCGGTTTTCCGGTTCCGCCTGTCCGAGAGTGTTCCCATGGATGTCTCCCCGATTCTTGATGGTTTAAATGAAGCCCAGCGCGAGGCCGTTGCCGCCCCTGCCACCAGCCTGCTGGTGCTGGCCGGTGCCGGCAGCGGCAAGACCCGGGTGCTGGTGCATCGCATCGCCTGGCTGATCCATGCCGAACAGGTTTCACCCCACAGCATTCTGTCGGTGACCTTCACCAACAAAGCGGCCCGGGAGATGCGGGGCCGTATCGAGGAGATGCTGGGGCTCAATCCTTACGGTATGTGGATCGGCACCTTTCACGGTCTGGCTCACCGCCTGCTGCGTACCCATTGGCAGGATGCCGGACTGCAGGAGAACTTCCAGATTCTCGACTCCGATGATCAGCTGCGACTGATCAAACGGCTGATGAAAGAGATGGGGCTGGACGAGAACAACTGGCAGCCGAAGCAGCTGCAGTGGTTTATCAATGGCCAGAAGGATGAAGGGCTTCGTGCCCGCCACCTGGAACACCACGGCAACGCCTTCCAGCGCACCATGATCGCCTTCTATGAACTCTATGAGCAGACCTGCAACCGCTCCAGTCTGGTGGACTTTGGCGAACTGCTGCTGCGGGCCCACGAGCTCTGGTTACAGAAGCCGGAGATCCTCGCCCACTATCAGCAGCGTTTTCAGCATATTCTGGTGGACGAATTCCAGGACACCAACAGCATTCAATACGCCTGGCTACGGGTACTGGCCGGTGACACCGGCAAGATGATGGTGGTGGGTGATGACGATCAGTCCATCTACGGCTGGCGCGGCGCAAAAATCGAGAACATTCAGCAGTTCAGCAGGGATTTCAGCGATTCCCATGTGGTGCGACTGGAACAGAACTACCGCTCCACCGGCACCATCCTGAAAGCGGCCAACCAGCTGATTGCCAACAATCAGGGCCGGCTGGGCAAGGAACTCTGGACTCAGGGCGAGGAGGGCGAACCAATCTCCCTGTATGCCGGCTTCAATGAACAGGATGAAGCCCGCTTTATCGTCGATACCATCGAGAGCTGGGTACAGAAGGGCAATGACCGTTCCGACTCGGCGATCCTCTACCGCTCCAACGCCCAGTCCCGGGTACTGGAAGAAGCGCTGATCCGCTCCGGGGTGCCCTACCGGATCTATGGCGGCCAGCGGTTCTATGAGCGACTGGAGATCAAAAACGCCCTCGCTTATCTGCGGCTGGTGGGCAGCCGGCTGGATGACACCGCGGTCGAACGGGTGATCAACGTCCCCACCCGGGCAATCGGTACTAAAACTGTCGATGTGGTACGCCGCCATGCCCGCGCCGAAGGCATCAGCCTGTGGCAGTCGGCCCATGAAGTGATCGAACTCAAGCTGCTGCCGGCTCGCGCCTCCAACGCCCTGCAGGCCTTTATCAGCCTGATTGAGCAGCTGGACGAAGAAAGCCGTGGCCTGCCGCTGCATGAACAGACCGAACATGTCATCCGTCACAGCGGTCTGATCGAGCATCATCTGAAAGAGAAAGGGGAGAAAGCCCAGACCCGAATCGAAAACCTTGAGGAACTGGTCAGCGCCGCCCGCCAGTTCGCCGGTAACCGGGAGCGGGTCAGCGAGGAGGAGCAGGATATTCCGATCCTGTCCGCCTTCCTCGATCAGGCCGCACTGGATGCCGGCGATGCCCAGGCCGATGAGTTTGAGGACAGCGTTCAGCTGATGACCCTCCACTCGGCGAAAGGGCTGGAATTCCCGCTGGTATTCCTGGCCGGCGTCGAAGAGGGACTGTTCCCCCATAAGATGTCGCTGGAAGAGCCCGGCCGGCTCGAGGAGGAACGCCGGCTCTGTTATGTCGGCATTACCCGGGCCATGGAAAAGCTCTATATCACCTATGCCGAATCCCGCAGGCTCCATGGTCAGGATAATTACAACCGGCCCTCCCGCTTTATCCAGGAGCTGCCCGCCGAACTGCTGGAAGAGATTCGACTGAAGACCCAGTTCAGCCGCCCGGTCAGCTTTAACCGCTCCTCCCGCGGCCGCTCATCCGATCAGCTCAGTGGCGGATTTGCCGGCACCGAGATTCCCGAAACCGGTCTGGCTCTGGGCCAGCGGGTATTGCATAAGATCTTTGGAGAAGGGGTGGTACTGAGCTATGAAGGCCAGGGGCCCAACGCCCGGGTGCAGGTGAATTTCGACAGCGAAGGCACCAAGTGGCTGGTGGTCTCCTACGCAAAACTGGAGATTATCGCCTAGGGGACAGGCTCTGCCGAGGGACCGGCACTCTGACCGGGAGGACGTCAGTCGGCGCTGCTCAGAAAGACAGGTCAGGCCCTCAGCCATCTGTTGATGACTGAGAGCCCACCGAATTCAGGACTGATCTTTCGGGAAGGGGCGACCGGGTTCCCAGTCGATATAGACGCTGTCTTTCTCTTCCATATGGGGCGCCTTGATAAACACCGCCTTGAAATTCGAGTCGCTCTCGTTACGGAACAGGTGAGACTCACCGGGATCGCAACGCAGATAGTCGCCGGCCTTCAGCACCACCTTCTCGCCGTCGACATAGACGGCGCATTCGCCCTCCAGCGCCAGAAAGGACTCTTCCTGAATGGTATGCTTGTGACAGGGGTGAGTTTCGCCCGGGGTGATCACCACCACCCCCATATCGACCTTCGGGCCGTTGGTCAGGTATTTAGGGCCATAGTCACCGAAGCGGTACTCATGGTCGCCTTCATTGGTCAGGTACATAGCTTATCTCCGTCAAACCTGTCATAAATTCGTTGCTGCGCCGCCGTCGGACTCACAGGCCCGGCGCTTTCCACATTGAGGTGGTCAGTCCCTCATCCACCAGCTGTAGCTGTCGCTGATAGAGTTGCTGCCAGCGCTCTCCGATCTCGGCATAGATGCTGAAAAGTGCCGGATCAGGCTCATATTCCTGCTCCCAGCTTACCAGTTCGGTCGCCGCCTCAGCGATACTGCTGTAAATGCCGACGCCGGTACCGGCGGCCATGGCGCCACCCAGTGCAGTCGCTTCCTTCACCACCGGTACCCGGACCTGCTTACCGGTTACATCAGCCAGGATCTGTGGCCACAGGAAGCCTTTGCTGGCACCACCGGCGAAGACAATGCTATCGCTGCTGCAACCGCTGAAGCTGGATATCGCGTGCAGATTGACCGCCGAAACGATGCAGGCGTTCTCCTGCAGGCTACGGAACATGCTGGCTTTATTGCAGCTGCCGGCATCCAGCGACAGATTAAGAAATGACGGGCTGGCATGGTACCAGCGACCGTACTTCATGGCATCCGAAAAAATCGGCATGATCCCATGACTGCCGGCCGGCACGGCCGAGGCCAGCTCTTCCATAACCCGGTAGGGATCAACGTCCCGTTCAGCCGCCTGGCTTACCTCTTCAGCACAGAAGGCATCCCGGAACCAGCGCATGGTCAGGCCACTGAAGAAGGTGATTCCCTCGGCCTGGGACTGGCCGGCAATCACATGAGGGTTAACCCGGATGCCCATATCTTCCGGAGGAGGGGTATCGGCACTGATGTTGACCACCTGCTGCCAGAAGGTACCGCCAAGAACCGCGCACTGGCCCTCCTCGACCACACCAAGACCGGCCGCGCCCAGTTGCACGTCGCCACCCCCCATCACCACGGGAGTTCCCTCGGCCAGTCCGCACTCTGCCGCTGCCCGGGCGGTCACTTCGCCGACCATCTCCCCCGGCTCGACCACCTCCGGGAACAGAGCGCTGTTCAGCCCGGTCTGCTCCGCCATATCCGGAACCCATTGCCGTTCCGCCAGACTGAATATACCGCTGGTGCCGCCATTTGAGGGATCTGCGGCGATCACTCCGCTGAGTCGGGCCAGCACCCAGTCGCTGATCATTGAGATGCGCTCAGTTCGCTCATAAACCGCCGGCAGATTTTCCTTTACCCACAGCAGACGGGGCAGGGCACCCAGGGCGAAGGTCTGGCCGGACTGCCGGTAGAACTGCTCTTCGATACCCGGAAACTGCTGCTTAAGAGCACGGACCTGCTGATCGGCACGAGCATCAACATTAGCCACCGCCCACAGCTCCTGGCCAGCACCGTCATAGAGCACGATCCCTTCCCGCATACTGGATGCCGATACCGCCGCTATCTGTTGTGGTTGGATTCCGGCGCTGTCCAGGGCTGCCCGAATACAGCGGCAGATCAGCTGCCAGTTGGCGTCCCAGCTGAAGCTCATTGAGTTCGCCACTCCCGGCTCGCTCTGATGGCTCCACTCCTGCTGCCCGATGGCAACCTCATGGCCCGCCAGGTCAAAGATAATCGCCCGGCCACTGCCGGTACCGGCATCGATGGTCATCAGGTATCTGTCCATAGTACTGACTCCTCTCTTATTTCGGGTGGGACGGCGGCAATCAGAAATCGATGCTGACACCATTCAGCGCTGTCCGGGCAATCAGCTCAACGGTCAGAGCAGCAGCGGCTTCTGCCGGCGCCTGCTGGTAATTGCGCAGGTAATTGACCCGCACTTTCGAATCCTCCGACTTCCTGTCGCCACTGCCGTTCAGGCAGATCATCACCGGCTCAATCCCCTCTCGCAGAAAGGCATCGGCGCTACCGAGCAGCACATCAGCGTCCGGCAGCTGCAGGTTCAGCAGCAGAATATCGATCCCTCCGCAACGACGTACCACCTCTGCCACCACAGAATCGGCGGGCTCGCTGCCGACCAGACAGACTTCCGCGCCCAGCGCCCCCAGCCGATCAGCACAGATCTGGCGGAACTCGCTATCGGATTCTGCAATCACCACTACCCGGCCGCTGAGGGCGGGGGCGGCACCGGCTTTTTTCAGTTTGGCCTGTTCCAGCTCCCAGTACTCGATATCGAAGAGGTGGGCATCACTGAGAGCCTGATAGCCGCCCAGTTTCCCGGCTCTGAGAATGGCTTCGAAGGTATGCTGATTCAGATCCTCGATAATGGCCGTTTCCTTGCTGGATTTGCCGAAGGCAATAGAACCGACATCCTTCCAGATAGCGTAGTTCGGGGCACTGTTGAGGCATTTCTGGGTGCCGGCATGCTCCTGAAAATACTGCTCATAGCTGCGCTGAAATTCATCCAGCTGCTGTTCTACCCGATCAGCCTGCTCATCCAGCACTGCACCGAAGGCTTTGGTACGAATTACATGTTCCGGCGTCAGCGGCCCCGGCCTGGGAACCCGGGAGAGATCTTGCCCGGAGAACGCCATTGCCAGATCAGTATTATTCAGTCGCGCCAGCACCGCCTGCCCCTTGCGCGCAGCCACCGCCTTTCGGATCCGGGCCAGCGCCAGCAGATCGGTTTCTGCCGGCCTGGCAGGCGTATCCGCAACCGCACCGCGCTGACGCAGGAAATCTTCGGCCCGGGTGACCAGTTCGATATGCTGCTCATAACTGCTGCGGGCATCGCCGGCAAAAGTAAACAGGCCATGATTCATCAGCACGATACCTTCCAGCGCCTGCCAGTCGGTCTCCCGGGTCATTTCGTAAATTGTCTTAGCGAGGATAAAACCGGGCATCACATAGGGCACAATCAGAACCCGTTCGCCCAGCGCTTCCCGTATCAGTTGCTCACCATCCGGTGTATTGGTAATAGTGACGACAGCATCAGCGTGACTGTGGTCCACATAGGTAAAGGGAATCAGCGCGTGCAGAATCGCTTCGATAGAGGGATTGGGTGCACTCGGATCAGTCATCGCAGCACGCTGAGCCGCAACCATATCGGCATCGCTCAGATCATCCAGCTCGGCCATCGCCAGCAGAGGTTCCATTTTGACCGGTGCGAAGCCCGCTTCCTCGATGGACCCCAGATCCCAGCCGCTGCCTTTAACGAAAAGGATCTGCTGCGGATTGCCGGCTTCATCGCTGCTCGTCTCTTTAACCGACGTATTGCCGCCACCGTGCAGCACCAGATTGGGATCTGAGCCCAGCAGTCTCGAGGTGTATACACGCATTGCTCTCGGGCTGCGATGCTGTCGGGCGTCGCCATCATTCCACAGGCTTTTCATAACGGGTCCTTTTTTCAGGCTCGGGTTCGCAGAACAGGGGGACAATCAGAGCGAAACGGGGAGTGGCCGGATATGCCCCTGACGGTCAATCGCTACCTGCACCAGCTCTGTTTCGGTGATTTTCCGAAATTCAGAACCGTCGTGGCACTGGCCCCAGACGTCCACACGAATTCGTATGGAGCTGTGACCGGTTTCAAGCACGCTGGTATAAAAACTCAGCAGCGTACCCACCAGCACGGGTGACACAAACTCGATGGCGCCGATAGAGACCGTGGATATTCGCCCTCTGGCCACCTGAGCGGCACGGGTTTCGGCGGCCAGCACCATCTGCGTGGCCAGCCAGCCTCCGTATACATCACCAAAGATATTGGTATCACGGCTGGTCGCCGGCAATTGTAGGGTCAGATCCCCTTCCGGGGACAGAGAATCATCGGTGATGCTCATTGTTATTATTCTCAGAACTGTCTGGATTAACGGGTAATTTGTGGGCCAGATCATAGCACAGCACACCCGACTTTAGTCCTGGCCCCGAATGCCCAGACCTGTTTTTTTCAGGGCCGCTGACCATCACCCTATCAGCGCCTGTGATCGGAAAATCACAGCCACCAGGACCCGCTTCAGTTCGCCAGCTTCAGCCTCCGAAATTCTGCACACAGAACGACTGCTGATTAACCATGCCAAACATTTATCTTTTCTTTTATCTTTTTACAAAGACTTATTAATATACTAAATATAAATATACTTGTTTAATATCAGCATATAACTAGATATTTTTACTTTATATAAAGATATATTTGAAGAGCTTATGAATAAAGCAAAGCATGAGCACGGCCGTCTTTCGGCACTTGCCGGCCGTCTCAGCCGCGTACAACGACTGCTGAATGCCCGGCTGGCGAAAGCGATCGGTATACATGGACTACAGCGATCAGACTTCGATGTGCTTGTTGCCCTGAGGAATGCCGGCCCGGAGCACAGTCTCAGCCCAGGACAGCTATGTGCAGAGCTGCTGTTCAGCTCCGGGGGAATGACTCCGGTGCTCAATCGACTGACCGGGGCCGGACTGGTAAGCCGGACGGATTCCGCTGATGACGGTCGGGTCAGGCGAGTTCTGCTGACCGACCTGGGAAGCTATGTGACGGAGAGTCTGCTCCGGAGCCTGCAGACCCTGGAAAAACAGCTGCTGAGCGATATCAGTACCACAGAGCTCAATCAGCTGGAGAAACAACTCGACCGGCTGCTGGACAGCTGGCATCAGTAACCGGATAACGACCGCCAGAAGAGAAAAACCGATACTGCCTGAAGGCCGGACAGCACTCGAAATACAAAACTCGAAGCACAAAAAAAAAGCAGCCGAGGCTGCCTTTTTCAGATCAGTGGCTGAACCACCAGATAACTTATTTCAGACCCTGAATGTAGCTGGACACGGCCTTGATTTCAGCATCGCTGAGCTTGGCGGCGATATCACGCATCATGCGGGAAGGATCGTTGGCACGGGTGCCGTCACGGAAGGCCTTCAGCTGAGACTCGGTGTAAGCGGCATGCTGACTGCTCAGTTGCGGGAACACAGCCAGATCGTTACCTTCACCGCTGACGCCGTGACAGGCGACACAGGCGGCAACACCTTTACTGGCGATACCGGCGGTGTAGATCTCTTTTCCGGCTTCAGCCAGCGCAGGATCAGCAACACCAGGCTTGACGGTCTGAGACGCAAAATAGGCACCAACGTTCAGACGTTCTTCATCGGTGGTGAACATATTTGCGAAAGCCAGCATCATCGGGCTGGGGCGAACGCCGTTCTTCATCTCTTTCAGCTGCTTCACGATGTAGCTGGGACTCTGACCGGCCAGCTTCGGGAAAGTCGGCGCAGGGCTGTTGCCGTCAGCACCGTGACAGGCCACACAGGCAGCGGCTTTCGCCTGGCCGGCAGCTGCATCACCCTCAGCATAAGCGAATCCGGAAATACCTAAAGAAACCAGCAGGCTAATCAGTAATTTGTTCATTGAAATTAATCCAACTCTGAAGTTCTAAATTTAAGTCTGAATGCTGAGTCACCCCAGCGCAGTTCTTTGTTATCCGGCCATTTTCTGGCTGACCTGAGCACCCGCCTGCCGCCGTTTTCCGGCGCCGCTGCACTACCCCCAGGGCAAAATTTCCGGCATTATATACCAAACTCCTGCCAAACGGGAACGCAGCCGCTCCCGCACCGCACAAATTAAGCCGAAATCTATGTCCTCCATCGAAATTCAGTACAACAGTGCCCGTTATCTTGTCAGTGCCAGCAAGTTCGACCAGTGTCCACCGGACAGCGGCGCCGAGGTTGCCTTCGCTGGCCGCTCCAACGCCGGTAAGTCCAGTGCTATTAACACTCTGACCGGAAATTCCAAGCTGGCCAGAACCTCAAAAACACCGGGAAGAACACAGCTGATTAACTTTTTCGACCTCAATGTCGAAAATACCCGGCTGGTTGACCTGCCGGGTTACGGCTACGCTAAAGTCCCGGTAGCGATGAAACAACACTGGCAGAAACACCTGGACAGCTACCTGCAGAAACGAAACTGTCTGAAGGGACTGGTGCTGCTGGTAGATATCCGCCATCCGATGAAGGAATTCGATCGGATGATGACCGAATGGTGCCGATCCTCACAGATGCCACTGCATATTCTTCTCACCAAGGCTGACAAGCTGAAACGCGGACCGGCCCAGAGCACCTTACTGCAACTGCGCAAACAGCTGGAAAACGAAATGGGCGATCTGGTGACGGTACAGACCTTCTCTGCCCTGAAACGAACCGGCGTGGACCAGCTTCGTCAGCGGCTGGACAGCTGGCTACTCGCCGACATCGAACCCCAGAGCGCTGATCAGACTACAGGCTGAGCATCACCAGACTGCCACCTGTTATTCAAATTCGCAGATCTGATCAATTATTTTTCTTGCCTGCACGGCCCCACCCGCTAAGGTATTAATCAATCGATTAATACCTTAGCGGAGTTCCCCTATGGCTGATAACAGCGGCCGTCCGACCACCTCCGATACGGAAACAGACTCGGTTCGGGAACGGCTGCTTGCCGCCGCCAGAAAGTGTTTTCTGGAGGACGAATACCATCGGGTCTCTACTCGCCGTATCGCCCGGGAAGCCGACACCACCATCGCTATGATCCGTTACTATTTCAGCAGTAAGGAGGGGCTGTACCAGCAGATGATCCGGGACCAGGTCAGGCCGGTGTTAGATGCCCTGAACCGGCTGCAAAAGGGTGATCTCCCGGAAAGTCTCAACGACTTCTTCGCCGCTTACTACCGGACCATGGTGCCGAATCCGGAATTTCCGATTCTGATGATGAAGACTCTGAGCCTGAAACAGGGGCCCAGTCGCGATTTTATTATCAGCAGCGTGGTCAGACCTGGTCAGAAACTGTTCGCCCGCACCATCTCCGAACTCCAGACTCAGGGAAAAATCGACGCAGACTATGATCCGGAGCTGCTCCGTCTCAGCGTTTTCAGCCTGATGGTCATGCCGATGATCGCCCGTCCCATGCTGCAGGAGCAGGCCGGTACCACCCCCGACCTGGAGTTCTATCTGCGCCTTGCCGCTCATAACAGCCAGCTGCTGGCCAGAGCCTGCCAACCGACCGGATCGGACGAACCGGTTATCACCAGCAATCACAGAGAATCCCGTCATGACTAAGTCCGCCGACAAACGACGCTGGCTGATCATCCTGCCGCTGCTGGCCGGCCTTGCCATTCTGGTAGTGGCTGTCCGCAACCGCCAGCCCCTGCCACTGGAGCCGCTGGTGGAACGCGCGACCCCGGTAGAGGTTTACCGGGTCGTGCGAAAGGAGCTGGCACCTGAGCTGATTGCCTACGGCCACGCCCGCCCCAGGCGCAGCTGGCAGGCGGTCGCGGAGGTAGAGGGTAAGCTGATCTATAAGAACCCCGAACTGGAAAAAGGGAAATATCTGGAGGCTGACACCCTGCTGGCTCGTATCGACCCGCTTCGCTATGAACTGCAGCTGGCCGAAGCCAGAGCCGACCTGGAATCGGCACACTCAGAGCTCGCCAGCCTCGACGTCGAACGCAGCAACACCAAGCTGTCACTGGAAATAGAGCGAGGTCAGTTGCAGCTGGCGGAGGAAGAGGTCGCCCGCAAGCAGGCGCTGCTGAAGAAAAAACTGCTGGCCGGCTCCAGCTACGATCAGGAACGGCGCAACCTGCTCAGCCAACGCCAGAAGGTGCAGGAACTGGAGAACCGGCTGCGGGTCATTCCACTGGACCGGGAAGTCCGGCGGGCCAGACTTCAGGTTCAGCAGGCACGAGTCCGGGAAGCAGAGCGGGAGCTGGCCGAAACGGAAATCCGTCTGCCCTTCTCCGGTCGTATCGTCGAAGTGGTCATCGAGCTGGACCAGCTGGTAAGCAAACAGCAGGTATTACTGAAGGTTCATGGCATCGAAGCGATGGAGGTCGAATCCAGAGTCGGCATACATGATATCCGCCGGCTGGTTTCCAGCCTGGACCGGGATGTGGTTATCGATATCAGCAATGTCGAACCACGACAGCTGCTGCCCGAGAGCGAGGTGCTGCTCAACATAACCGGCCGGGCACTTCGCTGGCCGGCAACCTTTACCCGTATCAGCGGCAGTGTCGATCAGGGCACCGGCACGGTTGGCGTAATTGTCGAGGTCGAGCAGGATCTGAGCCGCTTCCGGCCCAGGGAACAGAGCCCCCTGGTGGACGGGATGTTCGTTGAAATCCACGGCCGTGGCCGGCCTGTCGAGGTCATTGCGGTACCGAGTCGGGCGATTCATGGCGACCAGGTCTATCTGGTCGATGACAGGCAACGGCTGCGGCTGAAAGACGTTGATGTGCTCTTTACCGACGGCCGCTGGAGCGCGGTAGAAAGCGAGCTTAAGCCTGGTGATCAGATCGTTCTCAACGACCTGGTTCCGATGGTGGAAGGCATCCTGCTGGCTCCCGTCAACAGTGATACCGATTCATCGGTGAACAGCGGAGGCAACTGAGATGCTGCGATTCTTTGCCGGCCATCCGACCGCTGCCAACCTGCTGATGCTGCTGTTTCTGGTTCTCGGTCTGTCCCGCCTGCCGGATATCAAGCGCGAGACCTTCCCGGACTTTGCCAGCTCCGAAATTGAAGTAAGCGTCGCCTGGCCCGGTGCCGCTCCCGAAGATGTTGAAGAGGCGGTCTGCCAGCGGCTGGAGGATGCCACCGAGGGCACCAGCGCGTTGACGGAGACCCGTTGTGAATCCCGGGAGGGACTGGCGCGACTGACCGCGGAGATGAGCGAAGAGGGGGATATCGGTCGCTTTATCAATGATATCAAGACGGCAGTCGACGCCATCGACGATTTTCCTGATGAAGCGGAGCAGCCGGTGGTCAGCGAAAAAAATCGTTTTGATCAGGTGATCAGCATCGCGGTCACCGCCGATACGTCGCAACCCCACCTTAAAGTCTATGCCGAAGACCTGAAACGGCGGCTGAAACAACTGCCGGGCGTGGCATTGGTGGAGATCGAGGGTTTTTCGGATCATCAGCTGCGTATCGAGCTGTCACTGCCGCTGCTGCGCCAGTACAACCTCAGCATGGCCGATATCGCCGATCAGATCAGTCGTCAGAATATCCGCCTGCCGGCCGGTGAAATCGAGACCCTCAACAGCACTCTGCTGATCCGGTTCGATAACCGCCGCAGCACCCCGCAGGAACTGGCCCGACTGGTGGTCGCCTCCAGTCCCGAGGGAGCCGTTATCCGGCTTGGCGATATCGCCCGTATCGAGGATCGCTTCGAGAAGGATGAAGAGAAGATACTGTTCGATGGCAGGATCGCAGCGATTATTAAAATCAGCAAGAGTAAGGCCGATGATGCGCTGGATGTTAAAGCGCAGGTTGACGGCTTTATTGCCACAGAACAGCATCGCAAGCCTGCCGGCGTCAGTCTGACCCTGACCCGGGACAACACCACCCTGATCAGCGACCGTCTCAACATGCTGCTCACCAATGGCTGGCAGGGACTGGTGCTGGTGGCGCTGACCATGTGGCTGTTCTTCTCCTTCCGCTACGCCTTCTGGGTAGCGATGGGCCTGCCTGTCTCCTTCCTCGGTACCCTGTTCGTGATGGGACTGTTCGATATCAGTCTCAATATGATGTCGATGGTAGCGCTGCTGATGGCAATCGGCATCCTGATGGACGATGCCATCGTGATCGCCGAGAGTATCGCCGCCCATGTCCGCCGGGGCCGGTCGCTGCTTGAAGGAGCCGTCGCCGGCGTCAGGCGGGTGGGCAACGGCGTCTTCTCCTCGTTTCTGACCACCGTCTGTGTGTTTGGCGGTCTGGCCTTTCTGGAGGGTGATATCGGCAAAGTGCTTAAGTACGTTCCCATCGTGCTTATCATCACCCTGTCGGTCAGCCTGATCGAAGCCTTTCTGATTCTACCGGGCCATCTGGTGCACTCCCTCAACCGCTCCGGTCCCGATCCTGACGGACAGCCATCCGGCACCGGCTTTAAATACCGTTTCCAGCAGCGGTTCGAGCAGTTTCGTAACCAGCAACTGGTAGCCCTGGTGGAATGGGTGGTGCGCTGGCGTTATCTGTTTTCCGGGCTGGTTATCGGCCTGCTGATGGCCTCCGTCGCCCTGCCGGTTTCCGGGTTGCTGAAGTTCGCGGCCTTCCCGGATCTGGATGGCAACCAGGCGGAAGCCCGTCTGCTGCTGCCTCAGGGAACACCGCTGTCCCGTACCGAGCAACTGGTGGAGCAGCTGGTATCGGAGGCCCGCAGGCTTAATGAAGAACTCAGCGAGCAACAGCCGGAAGGACGTGATCTGGTTGAACACATTACCGTCCAGTACAACCAGAATGCCGATGCCTTCGAATCCGGTCCCCATGTCGCCACGGTAATGCTGGATATTCTCAGCTCTGAAGTGCGCACCACCGATATCGACGACTTTATCGATCGCTGGCGCCAGCGGGTTGGCAATCCGCCGGGGGTCATCGCCATCAGCTTCAAGCAACCGGTTGTCGGCCCGGCCGGCCGAGCCATCGAAATCCGCCTGCAGCACCCGGATCTTAAGGTACTGAGCCAGGCCTCCTGGCAGCTGCAGAACTGGTTACGACGCTACCAGGGGGTAAACGATCTGATCGACGACCTTCGTCCCGGTAAGGAAGAGATCCGGGTCAGCCTTCGTCCCGGCGCCGACACGTACGGCGTCGATGCCCTGCTGATCGCCTCGCAGCTGCGGGCCGCCTTTCATGGCAGCACGGCCGACGAAATCCAGCAGGGCACCGAAACCCTGGAACTGGAGGTGATGCTGTCAGAACTGGACCGCAGCCTGCTACCCCGTTTTGCCAACTTCCCGATCGTACTGCCCGGTGGTGAGCAGATCCCGCTGGCGACGGTAGCGGAACTGGAAACCGGTCGCGGGACCGCTCGTATCAACCGTATCGACGGCCTGCGGACGCTGACCCTCTATGGTGACGTGGACAGCACTCTGACCAACACCAACGAGATACTCCGGCAGACCCGAAGCGATTTTCTGCCACAGCTGCTGCAGACTTATCCACAACTACAGGTCTCGCTGGAGGGCGAAGCCTCCTCCGGCCAGGAGACCGGCGCTTCGGTAGTCAAGGGCTTTGCACTGGGTTTGCTGGCGGTCTACATCATTCTCAGCTTCCAGTTCCGCAGTTATCTGGAGCCCTTTATTGTCATGCTGGCGATCCCGCTGTCGCTGATCGGGGTGCTCTGGGGGCATCTGCTGATGGGCTTCGACCTCACCATGCCGGGTATTATTGGCTTTGTCTCGCTGGCCGGAATTGTGGTCAACAATTCGATCCTGCTGGTGCAGTTCATAAAGTGGCACCATCAGCAGGGCTACAGCACCCATGAAGCCGCCGTACTGGCCAGCCGGGAGCGTTTCCGTGCCATATTCATCACCACCGCCACCACTATTGCCGGCCTGATACCGCTGCTGTCGGAGCAGAGCCTGCAGGCTCAGGTGCTGATCCCACTGGTCCTGAGCATCGTCTCCGGACTGCTGATCACCACTCTGCTGGTTCTGCTGGTAATCCCGGCACTGTACTGCATTCTCGATGACGCCGGCCTGAGCCAGCTTTCACAACAACAGAATCATGGCGAGGATGATCGGAAAGTCGCTGCGGAGGCTGATAGAATGCAGGCTGTTACCGACAGCTGAATATGAGGACAGAGCGTGAAGTTTGTAGTCGGCGTGATCTTCGGCGTACTGATTGCAGTACAGGCGCCTTCCGCCTGGGAAGCCTGGCAGAAGGCTCAGCAGTGCGATGACTCCATGGCCAAGCAGATGAGTAGCAGTCTGGCAAAGGCCCACCCCGACCTCGATGTCATCGACTGCTCCTTTCGCCACTTTTACGGTGAAGCAATCAGGGATCTGCTGGGGCTGAAATAGGGCACCGCTGACTACCGAGCTATCTTTCCTGTTCCCGCCACAGTGGTCCGCTTACAATCATACCTGCTATTCGCTGACACAGCCTTCTCCGCGGCCAGATAGACAGCTGGCTGGTTGAATGGCGAAACTGACAGATCTCAGAATAAGCGAGAGGGAAAAGAGGGACAGGCCAGGAGCCGAAACAGGCAGGACGGTAGCGCCCGTTGCCAGTATTCTGCAAAGAGGCACGGTTTTTTCAGTGGCTTCAGAAACCTGCAGCCACTGAACTTCGGCCGGAAAATCAGTCGTTGCAGGCGTCCTTAAGGGCCTTGCCAGGTTTGAATCCGACGGACTGACTGGCAGGTATCTCAATGGCCGCACCGGTCTGCGGATTTTTACCCTGACGAGCAGCTCGCTGGCGACAGCTGAAAGTACCAAAGCCGACCAGCGACACGGTCTCTCCTCTGGCCAGTGCATCGGTGACATTGTCGGTGATCGCGTTCAGAGATTCCTGCGCCTGTATTTTTGTGATACCCGCCTGTTCCGCAATCTTTGCGACCAGTTCAGCTTTATGCATGCCAACTCCTTGTTATTAAACCCGGGAATGAAGGCAATCATTAAAGCAATCCGATGCCGGAAAGGCAAAAGCTATTTTTCCGCAGCCTGGCGGCCTCTCCCCTTGATCCCGGTCCTTGAATAACCGGCCACGATAGCGCATGCTCAGCGCCCCATCCGGGGCTTTAGGGGTATAATCCCGACTCCCGGTTTCTGATCCGTTACCAGACCCACTCATCCAGGATATCTGCTGTTGCACGACTATCATTCATTAACCGTTCAGTCAGCATCAACTCGCTGGCGCAGTTATCGCCGGCCTCCCTGCATCCATATTCCCAGATCCTGGCGTCACTGGCTGCTGGATAAAGGCTCTCTGACCGAGCGACTGATTGCCGCAAGCGACCGCAACTTCCATGTCGAAGTGGCCTGGCAGGGCTGGAGCAAACCGTCACTGTCCGAATCCCGGGCTCTGAATATTCATCCTCGCCAGCAGGTACTGATCCGGGAAGTCAGGCTCTGTGGCCGCGGCCATCCCTGGGTCTACGCCCGCAGCATCATCCCGGCTTCGACGCTAAACGGCCCTCAGCGGGTACTGAAAAGTCTTGGCAGCCGGCCACTGGGCGCCCTGCTGTTTAAGGACCCGACCATGAAACGCGGCCCCATCGAGACGACCCGATTGCCGCTCAGGGAAAATAACCGACAGGTCTGGGCCCGCCGTTCAGTGTTTCAGCTGCGTGGTAAACCCCTTCTGGTCACCGAGGTTTTCCTGCCCTCGCTGCTGAAGGTACAAGCAGGTACAATGGACAGCGTCCCGTCGGGACCCTCTGTCTAACTATCTAACTCTGCCAGCGTCGGAACCTATGGAGACAACTCACCCGTTCAGTCAGGATAAGCTGCTCGCTTTCGCCCAGTTAATGCGGCTGGATAAGCCCATCGGTATCTACCTGCTGTTATGGCCGACGCTCTGGGCCCTGTGGGTGGCCGCAGAGGGCATCCCCCACACCGACGTGCTGATCATCTTCGTGCTGGGGGTTGTGGTGATGCGCTCCGCCGGCTGTGTGATCAACGATTTCGCCGATCGCCGGGTCGATGGCCATGTCAGCCGCACCCGCAACCGCCCGCTGCCGTCGGGCCGGGTCAGCGAAAAAGAGGCGTTACTGCTGTTTGCCGTCCTCTGTCTGTTCGCCTTTATTCTGGTGCTGTTCACCAACCGCCAGACCATCATGCTCTCCTTCGGCGGTCTGCTGCTGGCCAGTTGCTACCCCTTTATGAAACGCTATACCTACCTGCCTCAGGTGGTGCTGGGTGCGGCGTTCGCCTGGGCGGTACCCATGGCATTCACCGCTCAGACCGGCGAGGTCACCCGCCTGGCGTGGCTGATCTACGCTGCCACCCTGCTGTGGACGGTGGCTTACGATACCCTCTATGCCATGGTCGATCGCGAAGATGATCTGAAGATCGGCATTAAGTCCACCGCCATCCTGTTTGGTGAAGCCGACCGGCTGATCGTCGGCGTTCTGCAGGCTCTGGTGATTCTGACCCTGGTGCTGCTGGGCCAGCAACTGTCACTGGGGTTCTGGTATTACCTGTCGCTGGTGGCCGCCAGCGGCCTGTTTATCCACCAGCAGTACCTGATCCGGAATCGTGAAACGGCGCGCTGCTTCCAGGCCTTTCTCAACAATCACTGGGTCGGCAGTCTGGTGTTCGCGGGACTGTTCCTCGACTATCTGCTGAAAGGCTGAGTCCGGCCTCATACCTGAAATTCCCGGACGCTGCGGGGCAGGCTGAATCACTGTCATCCAACTGTAACATTCTGCGGTTGTAATATATCGTTAATCGTAGAGTCACAGGGAGAGACAGCTTCATGTCCACCAAACGCGTGCTTATTGTTGATGACGAAGCACCCATTCGCGAGATGCTCAGCGTCGCGCTGGAGATGGCCGGTTATGAGTGCCAGGAAGCGGACAACGCCAGAGCGGCACTGGGCAACATCGTCGATCATCGTCCCGATCTGATTCTGCTGGACTGGATGATGCCGGGAACCAGTGGTATCGAGCTGGCCCGCCGTCTGAAAAAGGATGAACTGACCGCCGATATCCCCATCATCATGCTGACCGCCAGAGGGGATGAGGACAACAAGGTGCAGGGCCTGGAAGCCGGAGCCGACGACTACATCACCAAGCCATTCTCTCCCCGCGAGCTTGTCGCCCGACTGAAGGCGGTCATGCGCCGGGCATCTCCCGGCGGCGAAGGCTCTCAGGTCGAGGTCAATGGCCTTACGCTCGATCCGGTATCCCATCGCATCACCGCCAACGGTGAGCCGGTGGATATGGGTCCCACCGAATTTAAGCTGCTGAATTTTTTTATGACCCATCAGGATCGCGCGTTCTCCCGTGGGCAGTTGCTTGATTACGTGTGGGGCGGTAACGTCTACGTCGAGGAACGCACCGTCGATGTCCATATTCGCCGGCTGCGAAAAGCGCTGGGCGATACCCATGCGCCGCTGATTCAGACCGTACGGGGGATGGGGTATCGGTTTTCCAGCCAGTTTGTGCAGGGCAACTGATCACTGCACCAGGAAGATTGAGCAAACAGGTTACAGGCCCCTACAGTGAATCCGGAACTGAAGCTTCAGCTGAAGCGAATAATCACCCTTCTTCTGCTGGCGGCTTTCGTGGGCTGGCTGGCCGGATCCGTCGCCTGGGCACTGGTGCTGGTGCTGACTCTGCTGCTGGCGGTCGATATATTTCAGCTCCGCCGGCTGAGCAGCTGGCTGCAGCAGCGAGACGGCTCTGACGCTCCCGAGGCCAGGGGAATCTGGGGCAATATCTTCGACGATATCTATCGCCTGCAGCGCTACCACCGGCAGTCCGAGGCGGAACTGAAGACTATTATTAACCGGGTTCAGGAGTCCACTTCGGCCCTGAAAGACGCGGTGGTGATGGTGGACAGCCAGGGTAACATCGAATGGTGGAACCGGGCAGCCAGACGCCTGCTGGGACTGAAACGCCCCGACGATGTCGGTCAGGCCGTGATCAATCTGATTCGTGATCCGCGCTTCGTTCGCTACTTCGAGCGCCGCATGTACCAGGAACCGCTGGAACTGCCCTCGCCGGTCAACGTCAATATTCACCTGCAGTACACCATTACCGAGTTTGGTCGCAGTGAGCGACTGATGCTGATCCGCAATGTCTCCCGGCTACACAACCTGGAGCGTATGCGCCAGGATTTCGTCGGCAATGCTTCTCACGAGCTGAGAACCCCGCTGACGGTCATTCAGGGCTACCTGGAAACGCTGCAGGATCAGGATCAGCCCCCTGGCATCAGGCGGGCACTGCAGCTGATGGAGACTCAGGCGCGGCGGATGGCCAACCTGGTGGCCGATATGCTGATGCTGTCACGGCTGGAAACCACCGACAGCCTGTCCGACGAGCTGCCGATCGATCTGCACCGCCTGCTGCAGGAGATTTACCAGAATGCCCGGCTGCTGCAACCGGAAAAAGAACACCTGATCAGTATGGAAGTCGATCCCGGTTACCAGTTGATGGGGCAGGAGAAGGAGCTGCTCAGCGCCTTCTCCAATCTGGTCTACAATGCCGTGCGCTATACCCCGGAGAAAGGTACCATCCGAATCTGCTGGAGTATTGACGACCAGGGCGGCCATTTTTCGGTCACCGACAACGGTATCGGTATCGAGCCTTTTCATATCAGCCGTCTGACGGAACGTTTCTACCGCGTCGACGATGGCCGTTCATCGGCTCAGGGTGGTACCGGGCTGGGACTGGCAATCGTCAAGCACGTGCTGCTACGCCACAATGCCCAGCTGGAGGTCGACAGCAGCCCGGGACAGGGCAGCACCTTCGTCTGCCACTTCCCGAAATCAATGCTGAAAGAAGCTCCGGAAGAAGAGAGCGCCTGAGCCGGTATACTGCAGAGTACCTGTGGTATTCCGGCATCAGGGTCAGATTGCTTCGATGGCACCGTCACCGGCCGGCGCAAACTCTTCCACCCAGAAGATGGTCGCCCCCACCACAGCCGCCGGCATAATCAGCAGATTCAGTAGCGGTACCATCATACCCAGCGAAATCAGGCCTCCAAAGCCCACAGAACTGAGGCGATAGCGCTTCAGGTAAGCACGCAGATCGGTAAAGCTGATCCTGTTATTGTCCATCGGGTAATCGCAATACTGAATCGCCATCATCCAGGCACCGAACAGGAACCACAGCACCGGCGATGCCAAGCCGATCAGCGGGATCAGAGTGATGATAAACAGGATCAGAAAACGGGGGATAAAATAGAGCAGTTTCGACATTTCCCGCGCCAGCGCCCGGGGCACACTGGCCAGCAGCCCTTTCCAGCCCTCATCGGCGATAATCGCCCCCCGCAGCCGCTGCTCGACCCGCTCGGCCAGCAGACCGTTAAAGGGAGCGGCGATAAAGTTGGCGACAACCCCAAAACTGAAATAGACGCTGACCAGCACCAGCAGTGCAAACACCGGCCACAACAGCCAGTCCAGGAAAGAAAGCCAGTCGGGCACGAACGACAGCCAGTAATCCACCCAGCCGGAAAATTGCTGCACCAGCAGCCAGATTGCCAGGGTAAACAGCACCACATTAATAATCAGAGGTACCAGCACAAAACTACGCAGCCCCGGCTCTGTAAGCATACCGAAGCCCCGTAGCAGATAACCGGAACCCCGAATCGGATTACCACCCATAAAACACGCCCTGTTAAACACTACCAGTGATTAAAGAAACGCAGGACCACTCCCATAAACATGATGGTGATGCCGATGCGGTTAAGGATGAATTCGTTATGCTTCATCACCATCTCCGCCTGCCAGAACATCATCACCGCTTTGAAGTTTCCGGTGCGCTTCAGATAAAGAAAAATAGAGGATGCAAAAACAAGAAACCCCACGATCAACAGCGCGGGCTCAAGAATATCGAGGTACATAAATCAGTCCTGTAACTCAGTTTATTGTTCTCATTGGAGCACCCATGGTAACGACCTGTTGTCGCTGACCATAGTAGACCAACTGCTGATCACCAGGTTTCCGGCAATCGAAAAATAAACAGCAACGGACGCCGGTCATCGGCGTTGTTGTGTCGACCACCACCGTTATTGTCGAGCACAAGATATAGATGCTCCGCGTCGCGGGCAAGCCCTTCCGCCTTACCAAAGCGCCTGTCCTGCCAGGCCCAGGCGGGGTTCTCCTCCACGTGGCGGTACGTCCAGCAGCGCTGGGGGCGCCTATTACTCAGCGCTTTCAGGGTTCGGCGACAGAGCTGAAAATGGTTACGCTCCAGGGTATAAAGGCTGTCGCCTTCCAGCCAGAGCCCGGAAAAATCCACCGGCCTGATCAGCGAAGGAAAACCGCTCAGGTAATAGGTCCCGGCCACCTGCCAGCCGGGCGTTGTCGCCGCGCTGTCAGCTTCCATAACAACCAACCCCCGGGGCTGCCGTTCCGCGGCGATCACCAGTCGCCCATCTGCCACTGCCAGACCTTCCGCGAATGCGTTACTGTGCTGAAACAGGCCAGCCCTGTGGCCGTCGGTAAAACTGGCACTGCCGGACCAGTGCAGGCGGCCGTCCGCTTCCCGGATCAGCACCTGCGCCAGAGTTTCGCTGAGCAGGTACAATCGCCCCTGGTTATCGCAACTCAACCCTTCCCAGTCATAGCGGCGGCTGATCCGGCTCCACCAGCGACTGCCGAAATCGTAATCGCTGAGGTCCGGTTGGGGAATATCACCCAGCTCCAACCAGGGTTCGACCCGCACCCGGTCATCTTCGATCAGCAGGCGGAACAGCTGTCGGTTATGACGATCGGAAACCATCAGCAGCTGGCCATTGCACCAGGCCAATCCCGAGGGCTGCAGGCCCGAGACAGCAGAGCCCTCCATCACTTCCAGCGGCAGGGCCTGCAGCAGCGACAGCGATTCTGAAGGCACCTGATCCGGCCTGTCCACCTCACTGGCTGCGGCCGGAACGACAGCCACGACACACAGCAGCAACCCGAAAACCGCCCCTGTTAACCTTCTGAAACTCATCTTTATTCCGCTACAATTGACTGTTAAGCAACGCTATTCTGTATAGCACTTAATCTCTGAAGGATACTGGTATGAAAGCTGTTCGTCTGCACCGGTTTGGTGGCCCTGAAGTTCTGGAGTACGAGGAGGTGGCAACGCCTGAACTGCAGTCGGGTCAGGTTCTGATTCGGATGGCAGCAGCCGGTGTAAACCCGATCGACTGGAAAACCCGCGAAGGCGGGGGAGCCGCTGCAGCTCTGGGCCAGCCCCCCATCATTCCGGGTTGGGAGTGCGCCGGCCTGGTTGAAGCCGTCGCCGATGAGAACGGCCAGTGGCAGCCGGGGGACCGGGTCTGCGGACTGCTGAATTTTCCCGAGGCCGGGAATTGCTATGCAGAACTGATCAGCGCCGACGCAGGTCAGCTGGCACCGGTGCCGGAGTCGGTAAATCTGAGCACTGCCGGGGGACTCTCACTGGCGGGTCTGACTGCCTGGCAGGCGCTGTTCGACAACGGCAAACTGCAATCCGGGCAGCAGGTGCTGATACTGGCTGCGGCCGGTGGCGTCGGTCACCTGGCGGTCCAGCTGGCAAAGTGGAAAGGTGCCCGGGTTATCGGCACGGCTTCCGCCGCAAATCTCGAATATCTGCGAGAACTGGGCTGCGACCAGACGATCGACTACCAGCAACAGGATGTAGCGGAAGTACTGAAGGATGTGGATCTGATTATCGATGCTGTCGGCGGCAAGACGGCAATAAAGGCGCTGGGCTGTCTGAACGAGAACGGTGTAATGGTCACACTGCCATCAGTCACCGCCGCAGAGGTGGCAGAAGCAGCCGGGGAGCAGGGAGTCACCGCACTGCCGATGCGAGTCCGCCCCGATGCCGGGCAGTTGAAGCAGATGCTGACAATCGCCGCCGAAGGCAAGCTGCAACTGCGGCAGCAACAGAGTTTCCCCCTGGTTGAAGCCCCCGCAGCCCACCAGCTGAGCCAGACCGGCAGAGTCAGGGGTAAGATCATTCTGACACCCTGACAGAACTCATAAGCGGTTGTGGTCGAACCGGGGTCTGCTCAGCGCCGGCCCCGGTATAAGCCGGCAATACAGATCAGCAAGCCGGCCAGCGCCACCAGCATGGCACCGTTTACTTCCGACTGATGGCGGGCAAAATAGGGGATAAACGGGTGTTTCCGCTCGCTGTCACAGACCAGCCGGAGATAGTCAAAAGAACCTTTCTGAGCAAGGCACTCGTTGACCTCTGACAGCTCAGAAAAATAGCCACCCAGGATATACAGCAGCGGCAACGTCAGAATCAGCAAACCGATACGAATCAAAACAACCTCCGCGATCAGTCTTCGTCACAAATACCAATATTGCTGACGCCCTGATTCTCCGCCAGCTCACGCAACGAATCCAGCAGGGAAGCCGTCGGACCGGTGGCCCGCTGCAACTGCTCCAGCAACTGCTGCTGAAAACCCAGCTCCTGTTCCATCAGCTCGTGGGTATTGATAAACCGGACCAGCTCTTCATCAGAGAGCTCAGGGTCGGCAATCACCTCCAGGTAAGTGGCCACACACTCCTGCGACAGCTGACTGATATTGAGGGCTTCTTCGGCGCTGGCGGCTTCAATCTGATTGATGGCCGCGCAGGCGGCAACAGCCGCATCGAGAGCCGGATAGACACCGTACATATCGAAGTTATCGACATTCGGTACTTCGGCATCAACCCGCTCGAGCTGAGTCTCAAAATTCACTTTCCCACCTCGCTGACTCAGTCGATCCCAGATCTTGTCCAGCGCCATACGCACCACCTCGGCACCGCCCGACTCGACAACCCTGGCAAACAACGCGAAATTGGGAAACATCCGCTCTGCCAGCGCTGTGGTGAAGACGCCCAGTTGCCAGTCATCAAATTCCTGCAGGCACTGTCGGGTGGCTTTAATGGTGAGATTGCTCATACGAGTAGCTGCTCCGCTGTCGGGTCCGGGCTCATTCTACGCGATTCAGAAACAGCCCGCACGCCAATCCCCCGGCTGGCACAGGCGTTCGTAGAGACAGTTTTCATCATGCTGTCAGGAAATAAAGAAAGACTGACCGCTCCGACAACCCACAGGGTTGCCGGAGCGAGTCCAGAGCCGGCCTTATAAGTCCGGAGAGTTTGTCTTCTTTTCGCCTTAGTACGGCAGGGTGCAGTTACCGCATAACAGACATTCCGGGGCAATCCCGCAGCTCAGACTGCCGCAGTGAAGGGGATTACAGCAGCTGGGTGGTTTCACCGGAAATACAAGATATAGTACGCAACCCGAAGACCGAGCACAAAATATAGCTTTCCGGTTCGACTTGCAAGCCTGTCGAACCGGTCAGCCAGCCGCCCGCACTCATCATGATCAGAAAGCGCAAACAGAAAAACCCGTGGCGACAACCACGGGTTTTCAGCGCACAGCGAAAATCTCTTTAAAAATCAGCGCTGATGGTAGGGGGCACTCAGCTCATGGACGGCATCAACGAACACCTTCGCATGCTCCGGATCGGCAAACTGATGAATACCATGGCCCAGATTAAAGACGTGACCACTGCCTTCACCATATCCGGCCAGGATAGAGGCAACCTCCTGACGAATCCTGTCGGCCGGCGCATAAAGCACCGAAGGATCCATATTACCCTGAATCGCGACCTGATCCCCGACCCGACGGCGAGCGTCGGAAATTTCAGTGGTCCAGTCCAGTCCCAGAGCATCGGTGCCGGTAGCGGCGATGGACTCCAGCCACTGGCCACCATTTTTAGTAAACAGTATTACCGGAACCCGACGGCCCTCATGTTCGCGAATCAGACCATCGACGATCTGTTTCATATACTTCAGGGAAAACTCCTGGTAGCAGGGTCCACTGAGTACACCACCCCAGGTATCGAAAATCTGGACCGCCTGGGCACCGGAACGAATCTGCTCATTCAGATAGGCGGTGACCGTTTCTGCCAGTTTACTCAGCAATTCGTGCATCACCGCCGGCGTGGCGTACATCATCTGTTTGATATGTCTGAAGTCTTTGCTGGAGCCACCCTCAACCATATAGGTCGCCAGAGTCCAGGGACTGCCGGAAAATCCGATCAACGGTACCCGGCCACCGAGGGCCGAGCGGATAGTCTTCACCGCATTCATCACGTAGTCGAGATCGGTAGTGACATCCGGAATCGGCAGATCAGCGACATCTTTCTCGGTGCGAACGATCTTCTTAAAACGTGGGCCTTCGCCAGTCTCAAAATAGAGCCCCAGTCCCATCGCATCCGGTACGGTCAGGATATCGGAAAACAGAATCGCGGCATCCAGCTCAAAGCGTTCAAGCGGCTGCAGCGTCACCTCACAGGCAAATTCGGCGTTGCGGCACAGGCTCATAAAATCACCGGCCTGGCTGCGGGAAGCACGGTATTCGGGAAGGTAACGACCGGCCTGGCGCATCATCCAGACGGGCGTAACGTCTACCGGTTGCTTCAGCAGGGCTCTCAGAAACCGGTCATTTTTCAATTCAGACATTTACAGGGTGCTCTGTTAACTATGACTCTACAGTGACCGTAAGGCGGTTCAGTCCGGACACTACACAATGGCCTGTTCGGGCGGGGTACTAGTATAGGGCTTCAGAACGCAAAAGGGCACGGTCTGCCGTGCCCAAAATGATATAGCTCAAGCAAAATCCGGCCATCGACCACGCCATTGTCGGCGTGGCCAGCCTGCCAGAAGAATGCAGATCAGACTTCCAGGTAGTCCAGAATCCCTTCGGCCGCCTGGCGACCTTCGGCAATTGCCGTGACCACCAGGTCGGAACCGCGAACCATATCACCACCGGCAAAGACACTCGGATTACTGGTCTGGAAACTGAACTTACCTGCTTCCGCCTGCTCCGGCGCGATAACCCGACCACCGTCATCCAGTTCGATACCGAACTGCTCAAACCAGGGTGCCGGGCTCGGACGGAAACCGAAAGCCACCAGTACAGCATCGGCGGCTACCACCTCTTCACTACCTTCGACCACCTCAGGACGACGGCGACCGTTGGCATCAGGCTCGCCGAGAGCGGTCGTCACCAGTTTAACGCCGGTGACCTTTCCGTTTTCACCGACCACTTCCACCGGTTGACGGTTAAACAGGAACTGAACGCCTTCCTCTTTAGAGTTCACTACCTCTTTACGGGAGCCCGGCATATTGGCTTCGTCCCGGCGGTAGGCACAGTAAACGTTGCGCGCACCCTGACGGATGGAAGTACGGTTACAGTCCATGGCAGTATCACCACCGCCCAGCACCACGACCCGCTTACCCTTCATGTCGATGTAGTCGGCCGGATCTTTCTCAAAGCCCATGCAATGATTGATATTGGAGATCAGGAAAGGCAGCGCGTCGTAGACGCCGTCCAGCTCTTCGCCCGGGAAACCGCCTTTCATATAGGTGTAGGTTCCCATCCCCAGGAATACGGCATCGTACTCATCCACCAGTGCCTGGAACTCGACATCTTTTCCAATCTCGCAGTTGAGGCGGAACTCAACGCCCATGCCTTCCAGCAGCTCGCGACGACGGCTGATTACACTTTTTTCCAGCTTGAACTCGGGAATGCCGAAAGTCAGCAGGCCACCAATCTCCGGATGGCGATCGAACACCACCGCACTGACACCGTTACGTGCCAGGATGTCGGCACAGGCCAGACCAGCCGGACCGGCACCGATCACCGCAACCCGCTTATCGGTCGGAACCACATTAGAGAGATCCGGCTTCCAGCCCATGCTGATGGCGGTATCGGTGATATATTTTTCCACCGAACCGATAGTCACGGCCCCGAAATCTCCCTGATTGAGGGTGCAGGCCCCTTCACAGAGGCGATCCTGAGGGCAGACCCGACCACAGACTTCCGGTAGCGAGTTGGTCTGATGACAGAGCTCAACTGCCTCCAGCACATTGCCCTCGGAAACCAGCTTAAGCCAGTTGGGAATATAGTTGTGTACCGGACACTTCCACTCACAGTACGGATTGCCGCAGGCCAGGCATCGATGAGCCTGAGAAGCGGCTTCATCGGCCTTAAACGGTCCGTAGATTTCGGCGAATTCCTTTTTGCGGACAGCGGCCGGCACCTTATCAGGGTCCTGACGCTTTACTTCCACAAACTGAAAATCATTATTCAGGCGATTAGACATTTCACCTATTCCTCATTCCCCGGCCTCCGCCATGGCGGAGGCCTGCAATTCGTCGGATAACCTCGTCAAAACAGCGCTGCCGCGCTTATTCAGGACGTGTACGCATATTGTCGAGCAGCTCGCCCAGGCTGGCGGCCTTAGGTTTCACCAGCCAGAATTTGGGAACGTAATCGTCAAAGTTCTCGAGCAGATGCAGGCCCCAGGCGCTTTGCGTCTCATCGCAGTACTCGGCTATCACTGAGCGGAGGTGGTTGGCGTACTCCTCCATGTTGTAGTTGCTGATGCGGTGGATTTCGACCAGCTCGTGGTTGTACTTGTCCACGAAGCTGCGGTCCAGATCCAGCACATAGGCAAAACCACCGGTCATGCCGGCACCGAAGTTGTACCCGGTATTCCCCAGTACCGTGATCTGACCACCGGTCATGTATTCACAGCAGTGATCACCGGCACCTTCGATCACCGCATGGGCACCGGAGTTACGGACACCGAAGCGTTCACCGGCGCAGCCGGCCGCAAACACTTTACCGCCGGTGGCGCCGTACAGGCAGGTGTTACCGACGATGGAAGTCTTCTGAGTCTCGTACTCACTGCCCTTCGGCGGATAGATCACGATCTTACCGCCAGCCATGCCTTTACCGACATAATCGTTGGCATCACCTTCCAGGTACAGATTCAGACCACCGGCGTTCCAGACTCCGAAGCTCTGACCGGCAACCCCTTTCAGCTGCAGTGATACCGGCTGATCGTCCATGCCCAGATTACCGTGCTGACGGGCGATCTCACCGGACAGGGTGGCGCCCACGGAGCGATCACAGTTGGTGATGGTGAATTCAAACTCACCACCACGTTTAGCCGCTACCGCATCCCGACAGGCTTCCAGGATCTGCTGGTTGAGGGTACCCGGATCGTACGGCGGGTTCTTGTCCACCTGACAGGTCTGGGGCTGATCGGCATCCATAAAGTCATTCTGCAGCATCGGCATCAGGTTCAGGCGCTTCTGCTTATCGGTATGACCCGGCAGGATCTCCAGCAGATCGGTACGACCCACCAGCTCTTCCATCGACCGCACACCCAGCTTAGCCATCCATTCCCGGGTCTCTTCGGCGATGAAGGTGAACAGGCTCTTCACCATTTCAACGGTGCCGATGAAATGCTCTGAACGCAGATAGTCCTGCTGAGTAGCAACACCGGTGGCGCAGTTGTTGAGGTGACAGATCCGCAGATACTTACAGCCCAGCGCCACCATCGGCAGAGTACCGAATCCAAAGCTCTCGGCCCCCAGCATTGCAGCCTTCACTACATCGAGGCCGGTTTTCAGACCGCCGTCGGTCTGGACACGGACCTTGTTACGCAGGCCGTTGATGGCCAGCGCCTGATGGGTCTCGCTGAGACCGATCTCCCAGGGAGAACCGGCGTGACGGATAGAGGTCAGCGGGCTGGCCGCGGTACCGCCGTCGTAACCGGAGATGGTAATCAGATCCGCATAGGCCTTGGCGACACCGGCGGCGATGGTACCGACCCCGGGGCGAGACACCAGCTTCACCGACACCAGCGCGTCCGGGTTAACCTGCTTGAGATCGAAGATCAGCTGAGCCAGATCCTCGATCGAGTAGATATCGTGGTGCGGGGGCGGCGAAATCAGTGTTACCCCAGGCACCGAGTAACGCAGACGGGCGATCAGATCATTAACCTTGCCGCCGGGCAACTGGCCACCCTCACCGGGCTTGGCACCCTGGGCCACCTTGATCTGCAACACTTCGGCGTTGACCAGATACTGAGGGGTCACACCGAAACGACCGGAAGCGATCTGTTTGATCTTGGAACGACGGTTGGTACCGTGACGGGCCGGATCTTCACCACCCTCGCCGGAGTTGGAACGACCACCCAGATCGTTCATCGCCATCGCCAGTGCTTCGTGGGCTTCCGGAGACAGCGCTCCCAGCGACATTGCCGCGGAGTCGAAGCGCTTCAGTATCGCCTCCACCGGCTCAACTTCATCGAGGCTGATCGGCGTGACATCTTTAAGGTTGAACAGGTCACGGATTGTGGCGACGGGGCGCTCGTTAACCAGCGCCGCATATTCGCGGTAGGCACCGTAATCGTGATTCTGCACCGCCTGCTGGATGGTTCCGATCACGTCCGGATTAAACGCGTGGTACTCCTTACCGTGAACAAACTTCAGCATACCGCCCTGATCGATCGGCTTGCGCAGTTTCCAGGCGTTGTCAGCCAACAGCTCCTGTTCACGCTGGAAATCATAAAAGGACGCACCTTCAATACGGCTGGCAATACCACTGAAACAGAGATCCACCACTTCACTGCTGAGGCCAACTGCTTCAAACAGCTGGGCGCCACGGTAGGAAGCAATGGTGGATATGCCCATCTTCGACAGGATCTTCAGCAGCCCTTTATTAATACCCTTGCGGTAGCTGGCATGACAGCTGATCTCATCACCGAGAATCTCACCGGTTGAAATCATGTCGTTGATCACCCGATAGGCCAGATACGGGTAGACCGCCGTGGCACCGACACCGAACAGGACCGCCATCTGATGGGAATCGCGGGCCGTACCGGTATCAACGACAATATTGGTCTCGCAGCGCAGTCCGGTCTTACAGAGACGGTGATGGACCGCACCGGTGGCCATCAGAGCCGGAATCGGCAACAGTCCCTGTTTGATGTTACGGTCGGAGAGAATCAGGATGACATTGCCGTCACGCACAGCCTGTTCGGCCTCATCGCAGAGTTTGACGATCGCCGCTTCCAGACCCAGCTGAGGATCATAATTAAGGTTAATATAGTGATTCTTGAAACCTTCCAGCTCGTTGCTGTAGATCTTCTGATATTTGCGCGGAGACAATACCGGCGATGCCAGAATGATCCGGTTAGCATGCTCCGGAGTATCCTCAAAGACGTTACGCTCGGCTCCGAGGCAGGTTTCCAGAGACATCACCACGGCTTCCCGTAGCGGATCGATAGGCGGATTGGTGACCTGGGCGAACTGCTGACGGAAATAGTCGGCCAGCGGACGGACCCGTTGAGAAAGTACCGCCATCGGAGTGTCGTCACCCATCGAGCCGACCGCTTCCTGAGCGGTTTCAGCCAGCGGACGAATAACCTGATCCCGCTCCTCAAAGGAGACCTGGTACATCTTCATATGGGTCTTGAGCTGATCCGGCGAAAATACCTTAAACTCCAGATCCTGATCGCGCATCGTCGATTCCAGGCGAGTGGACTGCTTTCTCAGCCACTGCTTGTAGGGATTGGCATCCTTCAGGCGATTATCAACATCTTCGGTATGCAGCACTTCACCGGTCCCGGTGTCGATCGCCAGGATCTGTCCCGGGCCGACCCGGCCCTTGGCGACCACATCTTCGGGCTGGTAGTTGTAAGTACCCACTTCCGACGCCGTACAGATGATGCCGTCTTTGGTCATCACCCAGCGAGACGGACGCAGACCGTTACGGTCCAGCATACAGACGGCGGTGCGGCCATCGGTCATGACCAGACCGGCAGGACCGTCCCAGGGCTCCATGTGCATGGAGTTGTATTCGTAGAACGCCCGCAATGCCGGGTCCATGGTGTCGACATTCTGCCACGCCGGCGGAATCAGCATCCGCACCGCACGGTAGATTTCCATACCACCGGCAACCATCAGCTCCACCATGTTATCGAGGCTGGAAGAATCGGAACCGGTGGTGTTGACGATCGGCTGCAGCTCCTGAAGATTGGGCAGCAGGTCCGTTTCAAACTTACTGGAGCGGGCATTAGCCCAGTTACGGTTGCCTTCGATAGTGTTGATTTCACCGTTATGGGCAATCGTACGGAACGGCTGTGCCAGCGGCCAGCGTGGCGCTGTGTTGGTGGAAAAACGCTGGTGGAAGACACAGATAGCGGTCTCCATCCTTTCATCTCCCAGATCCTTATAGAAGCTGGTGAGATCAGCCGGCATCACCAGGCCCTTATAGGAGAGAACGGTGTTGGAGAGGCTGCAGACGTAGAAGTCTTCATCGTCGGCCAGCGCCAGCTCAGCTTTACGACGAGCAACGTACAGGCTGACGGTCAGCTGCTGAGCGGATTTATCGCCGCCGTTAACGAAAACCTGCTCAATACCGGGCAGGGTCTCCAGTGCAATAGGACCACAGGATGAGGGATCGGTGGGGACTTCACGCCAGCCGAGCACCTTGAGGCCTTCAGCTTCCAACTCCTGGTTCAGGCGCACACGGGCAGCGTCCGCTTTCGCCTCATCCCGGGACAGGAAGATCATGCCGACGCCATACTGCTCGTCCAGTTCCACAGAAAAACGGGCTTTAGCTTCAGTGCGCAGGAAACTGTCAGGCATCTGCATCAGCAGGCCACAACCATCACCGGTCTTACCATCGGCAGCAATTCCGCCTCGGTGGGTCATGCAGGTCAAGGATTCAATGGCTTTGAGCAACAGCCCGTGGCTGCTCTCTCCCTGAATATGGGCCATCAGACCAAAGCCGCAGTTATCCTTAAACTCGCCAGGGCGATACAGTCCTGTCTTCATAAGCATTTCTCACTCAAACTTTCTTTGCAATCAGCAAGTTAGCTAAAAATATGGGGTAAAACACCGAGCTAATACTGACAAAAAGGGAGAAGCATTTTACCTGCGAAAGGCGTTCAGGACAAATTTCACTATTTTTGAGACAGATACCGGAGGATTTTGCGCTAATTATTTTTTACGCCGAATATCATCCTGAACACCCTGAATACTGCGGGCCCAGGGTTTACGTTTGCGTAAACCAGAAGGCAGCGTCTTAACCGCAGCGACGGCTTTCTGACGACTGGGATAATTGCCGTAAACCACGACATACCAGGGCCTTTCTTTGTAGATCGTTGAAAAGTGGTGAAAATTTTCTGGAGATGACTGAGATCGGATAAACCTGGTCACACTGGAGGCTTTACGCGCCCCAAGCATCTGCAGCGTGTATCCGGATGGATTCCAGCTGAGCAGTTCCTCTTCCAGAGAAGAGTAGGCGCCTGCTGGCTTCTTGCCAGCAGAGAGTTTCAGAGTCCTGGCAGGAACTGCCGGTTTCGCTTCCGGTGTCGGCAGCTTCAGCACCAGCTTCTTTGGCTCATCAGCGGCTTCAGCCACCGGCTTCGCAGCGGGCTTTTTCTCCTCTGTCAGTTCGGGCGGCGCAGGCTTTACAGGCGCCACGGCAATCCGGCTATTCCGGGTGATATTTACACCAGTGGGCGCATCAGCCGCGTCAGAGGCTTCGGTCTCCTGCACTGCAGGTGTTGGCTGCTCAGCAACCGTATCCTTGTTGTTCTGCATGTTGCCGGCGGCTTCCAGCGAAGCCCTGGATTCCGCTTCCAGACGAATTTCCGCCGCTTTCAGTCGTTGCTCAAGTTCGCTGGCAGCGTTTTTTGGTTCAGCATCTTCTGCTCCAGCTAGCCTACCAGCATCCGGCTGCTCGGGACTCGGCGTCGGCAAAGATAACTCGACCCTGATTCGCTCCTCGCCGTTGCTGGTGATCTGATCCGGCATGAACAGCCAGCTGGCCACTGCAATCAACATGACGCCAGCCAGCCCGGTCCCCAGCCAGGGCAGTAACCTGCCCGGGCGGGACGCCTTTTCGGACTTACCATCGGCCGCAGCCCCGGCCAGTAGTTTTTCCATAGCTTTCGGAATACGACCGGGCAGGCCGAAAGAGTCCTGCTGAATTCTGGCCAGCTGCCTGCTGCTGAGATCCTCGGCCACAGCGCCGTAACGGTGGCACAGAAATTCCCGGATCTCCTCCGTATCCAGCGATTTCAGTTCGGAAAAGTGGCAATTTTCTTCAAGAATCTCACGGAAGACAGGACTGGCGCCCATGCGCTCCGTCAGTTTCGGCGCAGCAAACAGGATCAGATGAGGGCGAGCATCCGGATTTCGCACTGAAGGTAACAGATTCACCAGCAGATCAAGGCATTCATCATCCAGCCTGTCCGCATCGTCCACCACTATCATGAAATGCCGGGAAATGTCCTCCAGCAGGTCAGCATGCTGGTACAGCGCCTGCAGCTTATCTTCATCGGAAGCGGCGACGGCCAGATCAATTTCAAGCTGTTGGTTCAGCTCATCCAGCAGATCGCCGAGACGAGTATCATGCTCTATCTGAAGGTGACAGAGCTGAACATCCGGGTCCTGCCCGGCAGGCAGAAACTGCTTAAGCAGGGTGCTTTTGCCACTACCGGGAACACCCAGAATGATCTGAATGAAATGGCTGTAGCGACTCAGATGCTCCAGCTTCTCCAGCAACTGCAGTTGCTCCGGGGGCAGATAATACTCCCCCTGCTCTGCAGTCTCATGAAGTACCGGAGCCAGGTCCGCCATGCTACTGGAAAAGCGCTTTTCTTCAGATCCGGCTCGGCTTTCCTGCATGGCTAAGCCTGTCGGGTGCTCGCTTCCAGTGTCGCCCGTAATGCGGCCGCGGGGAACTCGGCGGTGACCACAGCCTTACCCAGCTCTTTCAGCAATACTAGTCGCAACTGGCCATCAATCACTTTCTTATCTACGGACATCAGTTCCAGAAAGCTGTCTGCGGACATGCCGGCGGGTGGCTCCAGCGGCAGTCCGGCCGCATCGAGAATACGACGAACCCGATCTGCGTCGCCACTGCTCAACCAGCCCAGTCGGGCGGAGAGTTCGGCGGCCAGCACCGTACCGGCAGCAACGGCCTCACCATGAAGCCAGCAGCCGTAGCCCTCATGCGCTTCGATGGCATGGCCGAACGTGTGGCCCAGGTTAAGCAATGCACGCGCCCCTGCTTCACGCTCATCCTCGGCGACAACCCGGGCTTTGGTTTCACAGGAACGGCGAATCGCTTCGGCCAGCGCATCGGCATCACGCTGCATGAGCCGGTCCATATTCTGCTCCAGCCAGAGCAGGAACAGCGGCTCCAGAATCAGACCGTACTTGATCACCTCGGCCAGCCCGGCAGAGAGTTCATTATCAGGCAGCGTTGACAGGGTATCGGTGTCGATGACTACACAGCGGGGCTGGTGAAAAGCCCCAATCATGTTTTTCCCCAGCGGATGATTAACGCCGGTTTTGCCGCCTACGGAAGAATCGACCTGAGATAACAGGGTGGTGGGAATCTGGATAAAATCAACGCCCCGCTGGTAACTGGCCGCTGCAAACCCGGTCATATCTCCGACCACACCGCCACCAAGGGCGATCAGGGTTGTAGTTCGATTATGCCGCCGTTCCAGCAGCCGATCGAAGACCTGATTCAGCGTATCCAGATTTTTGTATTTTTCACCATCCGGAAGAATAACGCTATCTGTGGCACGGCCATCCAGCGCCTGCTCGACCTGTTCCAGATAAAGTGGTGCGATCGTCTCATTGCTGACGATCATCACCTGACTACCGCGAATAAAGGAAGACCAGAGGGAACCGTCTCCGATCAGCCCTGAGCCTATAAAGATGGGGTAGGAGCGCACTCCCAGATCAACATCCAACCTGTGCATAACAACCACTGAGCCTCTAAAGGGTTCTGTCCAGGAGCTGAATTATCTCCCGTACGACCATACGAGGTCTACGGCCATCAGTTTTTACCAGAAAATCACAGCACTCCTGATAGAGCGGATCACGAACGGCCATCAGTTCCGCCAGCACCGCAGCCGGATCTTCTGCCTGCAATAATGGTCGATTGCGATCTTTGGCGGTTCTTTCAACCTGCTGCTCCACGGTCGCATGAAGATAGATAACCGTACCGCGCGACTGCAGATATTTACGGTTTTCATCTTTCAGTACAGCACCACCACCGGTCGCCAGTACAATTCCAGACATCTCTGTCAGATCGCCGATTGCCGTCGTTTCGCGTTTTCTGAAGCCTGCTTCGCCCTCGACATCAAATATCCAGGGGATATCAGCACCGGCCCGGTCCTCGATCTCTTTGTCCGAGTCTCTGAACTCCAGATGCAGCTCTTTAGAAAGAAGACGGCCTATGGTGCTTTTTCCAGCGCCCATAGGCCCGATAAGAAATATGTTCAATGTACTAACTAAGTCCACTCCACCATCAGCGTGCGGTCACAGACTCCTCAATGATCTTGGGTGTAATGAAAATCAGCAACTCAACTTTGCTATCAGTATTTTTCTTACGCTTGAAGAGGTTACCAACCACCGGCAGATCCCCGAAGAATGGAACCTTGGCCATGCTGTAGGTTGTTTCATTCTTAAAGACTCCCCCCAGCACCACAGTTTCACCATTGTCCACCAGCACCTGGGTTTCCAGCTCGTTGGTGATGATACCCACTTCACCGTTAGGCAGCTCCTCACCCACAGAATCCTGATTCACCTTAAGATCAAGAATCAGCCGGTTATCAGGTGTGATCTGAGGAGTGACATCCAGCGAAAGCACCACTTCCTTGAATTCGATGTTGACCTCGCCGTCTTCAACTGTCTGGAAGGGAATCTCGTCACCGGACTGTATCTTAGCAGCTTTGCCGTTAGCGGTAATAATCTTGGGCTGAGATACGATTTCGGCTTTACCATCGGACTCCAGAGCCGAGAGTTCAAACTGGAGCAGGTAACTGCTGCTGCCAAGACCAATTGCGAAAGCGGACGCTCCGGTAGTGGTTGCGCCCAGATCCACATTCAGCCCTGTCGGCACCGTCAGCGCTGCCGTACCGCCCGCCTGGGCCACAGCGCCGGTACCAGACCCCAGCACTACATTTCGGCCACCATCATGGATATAGCTGGCTCCCCACTTCACACCCAGCTCCTTGGTCGCATCGGTGGAAACCGTTACGATCCGTGCTTCGATCATTACCTGGCGCACAGGCACGTCCAGCTTCTTCAGGGCTCGTCTGACTTTGGCAATATTACGGTCGGTGTCCTGAATCAGCAGCATATTGGTACGCGGATCAGGCCTGATACTACCACGCTCAGACAACATCCCCTGCTCTGTACTCAGCAGTCCGGCCACATCGCCCGCCTTAGCGTAGTTAACCTGCAGGAACAGGGTATTCAGCGGTGCCAGTTCGGCCACCTGCTTGTTGGTTTCCAGTTCAAAACGTTCACGTTCGGCGATTTCTGCAGCCGGCGCCACCATCATGACGTTGCCGATAATGCGCTTATCCAGATTCTTGGTTTTCAGTACCAGTTCCAGCGCCTGATCCCAGGGGACGTTCTTCAGACGCAGGGTAATATTTCCGCTGACGGTATCGCTGACCACCAGGTTCATATCGGTGACATCGGCGACAATCTGCAGTACCGAACGAATATCGATATCCTGGAAGTTAAGACTGAGCTTCTCACCGGTATAGGGGAAGCGCTCCCGCTCGCGCTCATCCGCTTCGGTATCAGAAACCGGCTTAAAGTCGACAATCAGCTGATTATCCGACTGATAGGCCAGGTAGTCGTAAGGCTCCGCCGAAGGCTTGATCAGAATACTGCTGTTGTTACCGTCAGCCATCGCATCGACAAAGGTAACGGGTGTGGAGAAATCCTGGACATCGATACGCTGCTCGAGGTCCGCCGGCAGACGAGCACCAATCAGGTTAACGATAACGTTCGAACCTTCTTCGACGATATCGATACCGGCCTTACTGTCGGAAAGATTAATGACGACACGCCCCAGGTCTCCTTCGACCCGACGAAAATCAATACTGCTGACACGGGTGCGTTGAGATACGGCACTGGCAGCCGGAGTTGCTCTGGTCGGAGCAGCTGAAGCTTCTGCCGTTGCAACAGCCCCGGTGCCGAATACCACAAACAGATTGTTGCCTTCAATATAGGCATCATATTCGGTCGGCTCATACAGGTTGGCGATAACCCGAACCCGCCCTTTTACTTCGGCAAAGTTAATGCTGTCGACCTGACCGCTCTTAATGTCGACACTCTTGGTTCCCAGCCCGTTGCTGGCTCCCCAGAGATCCAGCACAACCCGAGCCGGATCTTCAATCATATAGGCCCTGGGTACCGGCGGCGGTGCATCGAACTCAAACTTGAGCTCCATACGATTGCCCGGCAGGGCAACAAAGGTCGTATCCGTTATTCTGACCTCGGCACGGCTGACCGAACTGGACAGCATCATCGTCATCACTATCGACAGAGCCATCCCCAATCGAGCGGATATCAGCCACACGGATGTTTTCCTTTTCACTGACATAACTTTATGACGCCTATTGATTAATTTCGACCAGGACCAGATTGCGAGGGCGCTTCATCCAGCCATCCCTGCCATTGGGTACAATTTCTGTAAGATCCAGCTGTGTTTCGTTAACCTGCTCAATTTCACCGTAGTTACGCCCCAGAAAGTTCCCCTTACGGACACGGTGAATCTCGCCATTTCCATCCCGGATGAGTGCCGTCAGCTCGCCCCCCTCAAGCATATGGATGGTTCCCACCATTGATAGCAGCTCCAGCTTAAACGCTTCCAGTGGCTCTTTTGGTCGCTCGAAGTCAGGCTTCAGATCATTTCTGGCAATTTCGTCCTCCTCCTCGGAGGGTTCAACCCTGATCAGCGGCTGAAACGGTCCACGCAGACTGGTCGCCCGGTACAGAAAACTCTCATAGGGCTTAAATTCCGGCAACGGCTCTATTGATCCGACCGGTGCGGCCTGGGTCTCGCGGACGTACTGCCGAAGATCATTCAGCCCTTCCACCTGAATACATGACTGCAGCAGACCAAATCCGAAAATCAACAGAATCAACCGCACCTGTTGCAGCACCCTGTCAGTTAACATCATCATAACGATAAGTCCTAGCTGAGATGCTCATACTGAGATCTCCCTCCCGGGAAACCGGGGAAATGGAGAAATCATGCAGCGTAACAATTCTCGGTAGCGCAGCGACCCCACTGACAAATTCACCCAGCTGGTGATAACTCCCTTTTACCTGAATGTTTATGGGCAACTCAATGTAAAATTTTACCTTTTTCTCCGGTGCCAGAGAGATAACATCAAACGAGAGGCCGCTGTTCTGACCGATCTCGGTAATATCTTCCAACAGCCCCGGTACCTCGGTATCGGTCGGCAGCTGCTTGAGAAGCTCCGCAAAGCGTTCCTCAACGTCAGCCATCTGCTGCTTCAACGCATCCAGATTGGCGACCTGAAATGCCTTGACTTTATACTGCTGTTTCAGGTCCGGTTCCTTCCTGACTTCCTGTTCATGCTTTGCCACCAGATCCTTAATGTAGAAATGGTAACCTGCCGTGCCTCCGGCAATCAGAATCAAGAGATAAAAAATAACCTTTACGCCAACAGGCCATGAACCTGCGGTATTGAAGTCGAGATTATTGACATCGAAACCACGAAAACTGTTTTTGAAAGCCGTCAGCATCAGGATCCCTCCTTCTGCTGGGGTCTGGAGAGCTCTACCCGCATATTAAAATTCTTGTAATCCTCGCCTCGGCCGACGCTGCTCAGATTGGGTTCCTTAAACCAGTCTGAACGATCCATGCTTCGCATCAACTTCGACACATCCTTATTGGCCCTGGCATGACCGTTGACATGCAGTGTCTCGCCGGTTCTGCTGAGACTGGAGTAATAAAGCTCCTCCGGTAATACCCTGACCAGTTCGTCGAACACCCTGACGATAACCGGCCGGTTTCCCTGCAGGTCCTGAATCGCCTGTAAACGCTCGAGCAGGCGTGCACGCTGAGCTTTCAGCTCCTGAATTTCCTTAATTTTGACATCGAGCCTGGCTATTTCCTGGCGCATATAATCATTGCGCTGAAGCTGCTTTCTGGTCTGGGACTCAATATAAAAGCCCGCCCCGAATACCAGCCCCCCGGCAATAGCCACGAACAGCAGACTGGTAACCAGAAAGCGTTGCTGCCGCTCTTTTCGCCGGTCCTCTCGCCAGGGACGTAGGTTGATCAGCGTAGTGGTCATAATTACTCCGCAAAACTGCGTAATGCCAGCCCACAGGCTAACAGCAGTGAACTGGCATCGGCATCAAACTTGGATCGATTTATCTTCGAGTCAAATTTCATCCCACTGAAAGGGTTGGCAATCTGGGCAGCGATTCCCAGTTCCTGCTCGACGGTTTTCTCCAGCCCGCTGAGCCCGGACACACCGCCGGCCAGCAGTAACATATCCAGTTCACCATGAGTCCCCGAGGAGTAATAGAACTGCAGGGAGCGGGAAATCTGCTGGGCGGCGGTCTGCTTGAAAGGTTCCACATAGCCCCGGACCAGATCCTCAGCCAGACTGCCGTCCTTCTTGGCGCGCTCGACCTCATCGACACTCATATCAGCAACCTGACTGAGATTGTGGGTCAGGTCATTACCACCGAATACCTGCTCCCGGCTGTACAGGACCTCACCGTCCTCCAGCACGTACAGCGACATACTGCTGGCACCAATATCCACCAGCCCGACGGTTTTCCCCTCCAGCTCGTGGACGTCACTAAGCAGTGGGAATACACGCTCCAGGGCATAGGTATCGACGTCGACTACTTCACAGTGCATTCCGGCGCCATTCACCGAGTCTTCCCGGGACTGGACGCTGTCCTGCCGGCAGGCCACCAGCAGCACGTCGTTCATATCGGCATCGCTGCTGGAAGCTCCGCGCACCTGAAAATCGATGGCGACCTCATCCAGCGGGTAGGGAATAAACTGGTCGGCCTCAACCCGGATCTGGTCTTCCAGTTCATCCTCGGTAAATGAATTGCTGAATTCCAGCCCCTTGACGATAACAACGGAGGCGGGCACCGACGTCACGGCCCCCTTGGTACGGCTTCCGGCGATCCTTACCGCCTTCTCAATCGCTTCAGCGACGACGGGAACTTCCTGAACATTGTTGTCGATAACAGCGCCTTCCGGCAGATGGACAACGGCATAGGAGTCGACTTTATAGCCTCTGGACTGCTGGGACAATCCAAGCAGCTTGACGAAGGAGGTGCCGATATCGACGCCCAGCAGTGCTTTAGGTTTTGCTCTAAACAGACTTGTCACCGAATAATCCTTAATTCAAGCGGTCCAAAATTCCACAGGCCCGAATCGGTACCGGCAAGTATAGAATAATAAAAAACTATTCTATTTCGAACTGGTAGTTAAAACTGGCATTATTATATATCGCCACCAGCTTCAGCGACTTTAATTTATCATGATCAAAATCAAAACTCTTCTCGGCTTTTGCGTCAAACTGGGCTTAATCGGTGCTTTCCTTGCCGCTTTAGTCGTAGTCGGGGGGTATTTTTATCTGAAGCCGGGCCTGCCGGATGTCGAACAGCTGCGCGATATCCAGCTGCAGACTCCGTTACGCATCTACTCCGCCGATAACAAATTGATTGCCGAATTCGGTGAAAAGCGGCGCACGCCGATCAGCTATGGTGAAATTCCCGAGCAGTTCGTATCGGCAATCCTGGCGGCAGAAGACAGCCGCTTTCGCGAACACCCCGGGGTCGATATTAAAGGACTGGCACGGGCCGCATTTCAGCTGATCAGCACCGGCCGGATTCAGACCGGTGGCAGCACCATCACCATGCAGGTGGCAAAGAACTACTTCCTCACCCGTGAAAGGACATTTATTCGTAAATTCAACGAGATACTATTAGCATTACAGATTGAGCAGGAACTCAGCAAAGAGGAGATTCTCGAGCTCTATATCAATAAGATCTACCTGGGTAACCGGGCATACGGAATCCAGGCTGCCGCCAACGTTTATTACGGACGCAATATCGACGAGCTGACCCTGGCGGAGCTGGCGATGATTGCCGGCCTGCCGAAAGCGCCTTCGGCCTATAATCCACTGGCCAATCCCACCCGAGCCCTGGAGCGGCGCAACTGGATTCTGAGCCGCATGAAAGATCTCGGCTATGTCGATAAAAACGATGCCCTGATGGCCGCGGAGGCGCCGATTACCGCCAGCTACCATGGTTCTGATATCGAACTCTATGCGCCTTACGTGGCCGAGATGGTGCGCAGTGAACTGCAGGAGAGCCTCGGTGAAAATATCTACACCCATGGCTTCAGTGCCTACACCACCCTGCGCAGCGCTGATCAGCTGGCAGCCAATCAGGCAGTCACTTCCGGACTGATCGGCTATGACCAGCGCCATGGCTACCGGGGCCCGGAGCAACAGATAACCGGGGATCGGACCCTGCAGGAATTGCAGGATATTATTCGCTCCACCCCCACCTACAGCACTTTACTGCCTGCAATTATTATTGGGGTTGCGGAGCAGAGCGCCACCGCTCTGCTGAAAGATGGTCGCCAGGTCGAGCTGAACTGGGAAGCACTGAGCTGGGCCCGTCCCTACAAGAGTGTGAATTCACGGGGGCCAGCCCCTGAGAGCGCAAATGAAGTGGTTACCGCCGGAGATCTGGTACGGCTGGCCGAGACCGACAACGGCTGGTTGCTGACCCAGATCCCTGAGGCCCAGGCTGCATTTATCGCACTGGCTCCCCGGGACGGTGCCATCCGGGCCCTGGTGGGTGGCTTCAGCTTTGCCCACAGCAAATTCAACCGAGTGACTCAGGGAACACGCCAGCCAGGCTCGAACTTCAAACCTTTTGTCTATTCGGCCGCCCTCTCCAACGGCTTTACGCCGGCTTCAATGATCAATGACGCACCGGTGGTCTTCGAGGACAGCAATCTGGAGAGCAACTGGCGCCCGGAAAATTATAGTAAGAAATTCTATGGCCCCACCCGACTGCGGGAAGCGCTGTATAAATCCCGTAACCTGGTTTCTATCCGCATTCTTCGGGCGCTGGGCATCAATGACACTATCGAATTTATCAGCCGCTTCGGTTTTAATCCCGAACGCCTGCCTAAGAACCTGTCACTGGCGCTGGGTAGCGCCGATGTTACACCACTGGAACTGGTTACCGCCTATGCCACTTTCGCCAATCAGGGTTTTAAGGTCGAGCCCTACCTGATTGACCGCGTGGAAGATATCGAAGGTAACCTGCTTCATCAGGCCAGACCTGCGACGGTCTGTGAAGGCTGTACCTATCTGCCGGAAGGGGCCGAAGCTGAAAACAGTAGCCTTGAAAACCTCACTGATCGCCCGATAGCCCCTCGTATCGTCGATGAACAAGCCGTCTATCTGATCAATAACATCATGCAGGATGTGATTAAGCGAGGCACCGGACGCAAGGCTGGTAAGCTCGGCCGAAGTGATCTGGCCGGAAAAACCGGTACCACCAACGATCAGAAGGACGCCTGGTTCTCCGGCTTTAACCAGGAGGTTGTTGCCTCTGCCTGGGTCGGCTTCGATCAGCCAAAAACCCTGGGACGCAGGGAGTTCGGAGGCACTGCGGCACTACCCATATGGATCGATTACATGGCCCGAGTTCTGGACGGGGTACCGGAGACGCCTCTGATTCCACCGGAAGGTATTGTCAGCGTCCGCATCGATCCCAAAACCGGGTTACTGGCCTATCCGGGTCAGAAGGATGCCATTTTCGAAGTCTTCCGCCAGGAGGATGTACCGGAACAGGCTTCCCGAACCGAAACCTCGACCTCCCGGACAGTAACTACCGAAGAGTTGTTCTGAAGCCGGTTTAGTTGGTTTATGGCTTATAGCAGAGGGGTAGTATAGGGAGGACTCCCTGATCTCTCTGCCCGGTGCGATTGGTTGAGTTCCGGCAGCCTCCTCTATATCACCAGACAATTTACTCAGACGACTCTGCTACTGCCGCTCAGTCAGCTTCTGACAGCCTCAGATTCAGGCGCACTGAAAGAGACTCGCCGGCACAAACGCTATGGGTTACCTGTCGGGAGCTGAATCAGCAGGCCGGGGGCAACAGGCTCATCCACCCTGATCAAGAATTCTCCGCCAACGACCGTATCTCGCAACAGCTTTCTGAATAGCAACCCGGTGACTATCTGCAGACAAAAAAATACCGCCCGAAGGCGGTATAAGAAGTGGGCCAGATCAATAGCCCTTGAGGTAATCGATGTACTCCGGCAACGCCAGTGAAATTGACGGAATGTAGGTAATCAGCATCAGGAAGCTCAGCAGCAGAAGCAGCCACGGCAGGCAGGCCCTGATCACCCAGATCATATTTCTCCCCGTTATCCCGGCGGTCACAAACAGGTTGAGCCCCACCGGCGGCGTCAGCATACCGATCTCCATGTTCACCACCATGATGATACCGAGATGGATCGGGTCGATACCCAGCTGCACGGCGATCGGGAACAGAATCGGCGCCATAATCAGCAGGATAGCGGTCGGCTCCATAAAGTTACCGGCAATCAGCAACAGGATATTAACCACAATCAGGAAGCCCCAGGCCGGCAGTCCCCAGTCCAGAATGACTTCCGCAACGTTGTGAGGGATACGCTCGGTGGTCAGCACGTGGGCGAACAACATGGCATTGGCAATGATGAACATCAGCATCATGCTGACCTTGGCAGCATCGATGACTACCTTGTTGACATCCTTACAGTAAATACTGCGCGGAAACGCCAGCAGCATCGCCACGGAGTTACGAATAAAGGCGGTACCCAGGGCTTCCCCTTCTCTGCGCCAGGGCATGCCTTTGATCGGTCCGATATCACGGTAACCCATCACCGATACCAGATAAGCGTAAACCGCCGCGGCCGCTGCCGCTTCCGTGGGACTGGCAATCCCCCCGTATATAGACCCCAGCACGATCACGATCAGCATCAGTCCGCCCATGGCAATGGCGCCGGAGCGCAGCAGCTGACCGATTCCGGGGAACGGCTGAGACGGCAGATTCTTTATCCGGGCGACGATATAGATCGCTACCATCAGCAGCCCGCCCATCATGATGCCCGGCACAAAACCTGCCATAAACATCCGCGAAGCCGACACCTCGGTCGCCGCTGCATACACCAGCATCACGATAGAGGGTGGGATCAGAATGCCCAGGGTACCGGAGGTCGTGATAACGCCGGCGGCAAAATCTTCCGGATAACCGGAACGCACCATACCGGCAATAACAATGGTACCGATCGCCGCTACGGTTGCCGGTGAGGAGCCGGAGACCGCTGCAAACAGCATGCAGGCCATGACCGAAGCCATCGCCAGCCCCCCCTTGATATGACCGACACTGTCGATGGCAAAGTCAATCAGTCGCTTGGCAACACCCCCGGTGGACAGAAATGCCGACGACAGGATAAAGAACGGAATCGCCAGCAGGGTATAGTGCTCGGATGTCGCTTCAAACAGTTTCAGCGAGATCGATGCCAGTGAGTCGTTGGAAAACAGCAGAATCGTCGACACACTGGACAGTCCCAGCGCAATCGCGATGGGCATGCCCATAAACATGCAGGCAAAAAGGACGAGAAACAGAGTTGCCGTTGCCATTATTGCTTCTCCTCTTTCTGCAGTTCTTCCAGCTCTTTCGCCAGTTCCATACTCTCTTTGGCTTCATCCGCCAGATGGAAGCCATCCGCCTTACGCATCAGCACTTTCCACAGCAACTGCAGCAGTCGCAGCGCCAGCAGTGAAAAGCCGATAAACAGAATACTGGTGGGTATCCACTTCGGTACCGGCAGATCCTCCAGCTCAATGCCGATCAGATGCAGCTTGCCGAGGTAGATCCAGCTGCCGTAGAGAAACAGTCCGCAATAGAACAGGCACAGCAGCAGAGCGATGATCGTCACTACCCGGTGAGTGCCGGAAGGCAACATTTTTACGAAGACGTCGACACCGATATGGCAACCGACTTTCACGCCGTAGGAGGCGCCGAACAGAACGAACCAGGCGGACATCAGCAGTGTCACTTCCTGAGCCCAGTGAATGCCACTGTTGAAGCCGAATCGCATAACGACCTCAGCAAAGACGAGCAATGTCATCCCTACCAGCAGCAAGCTGAGGATGCTCTCCTCAATTCGTGTGGTTAATTTACTAATCATGACCGTACCTCGGCAGATCACAGCGGCCGCTGTGATCCGTTATCTGAAGACAGGGAGTGTCCCACAGGGCACCTCGACAATGAGGTCCCGCAGCATAAAGGTCTCCTGTGGAACAGAGCCTTTCATTCAACAGGGACGGAAGCAGGACGCCTCTGTCCCCGGGAGCGCATCACCGTTGGCGATGCGCATCATCTGCTCAGCTGTTGGATGCTTCAGCCGCTTTGATCAGGTCAGCACCGATCTCGCCTTCGAACTGCTTCCAGACCGACTTCATCGCATCAACCCACTGCTTGCGCTCGGCATCGGAGATGGTCAGCACTTCAGAGCGGCCAGAATCGATGATGGCCTGCTTGTCGCTGTTCGCCTTCTCAGCAGCAACCTTGTTGCCGTAAGCGATGGCTTCCTCCAGTGCTTTCTTCACTTCGGTCCGCAGGTCTGCATCCAGAGTCAGCCAGAACTCGGCGGAAGTCACGACCAGATAGTCCAGTACACCGTGGTTAGACTCGGTGATGTAGGGCTGAACTTCGAAAAACTTCTTAGAGTAGATGTTGGACCAGGTGTTTTCCTGACCGTCGATCGCTTTGGTCTGCAGCAGGGTGAATACTTCAGAGAATGGCTTTTTCAGAGGCACGGCTTCAACCGCCTCGAACTGCGCCTGCAGAACGTCGGAGGTCATAATACGGAACTTCTTGCCGTTGGCATCGGCTGGAGTACGCAACGCATCGTTAGCGGACAGCTGCTTCATACCGTTATGCAGATAGCCAAGACCGACCAGGCCTTTCTTTTCCAGCGACTTCAACAGCTTCTGGCCGTCAGGACCGTTCTGGAAACGCTCTACCGCGTCCATGTCCTTAAACAGGAAAGGCAGGTCGAAGATCTGCAGCTTTTTAGTGTACTTCTGGAACTTAGACAGGGAGGGAGCCGCCATCTGGACATCGCCCAGCAGCATGGCTTCCAGCACCTTGTTGTCACCGAACAGCTGAGAGCTCGGGAATACCTTAACTTCAACCTTGCCAGCCAGACGCTCAGCCACCAGGTCACGGAATTTAGTGGCCATCTGGCCCTTGGGGGTGTTTTCTGCAACAACGTGGGAGAACTTAATCTCTACCGGCGCAGCCGTCGCCACCTGGGCACCAACTGTCATCGCAAGTGCCGCAACCGCAGTAGTCAAAAGACGCATATCCACTTCCTCATCAGTTCATATTTTTCTGGTTATCAGTCGTATACCGGCAAGGCCTGGTTCACACGATCTGTACCCTGATTTAGCAAGGGACGTACCAACTCTACAAAAAAGACAGATAGCTATTTATTTTCAAATGGTTAAATAGATCAGGATAACCAGAGAACGAACAGACATCGGTCTGTTGGGTGGATTGTCGCCAGCCTCAGCCGACAGAATGGGTGGAAATCCACCCAGGCCGCATATTTTAACTGCACAGATAGTCCAGCGCTGACAAATACCCTCATCTCTCAGCGGCAGGCGCCACCATAAACAGCAGCTCGCAGGCGTACTGTTCTGACAGATTCAATCAGCTCGGTTAGAAAAGACCAGTACCTGACGAACCGACAGGATCAGGGGGGCGGCACTGGAGAAAGAAAAAAGGCCGGTATCTGACCGGCCTTCTGGAATCGGAAAATGGCATCAGCCCCGCCAGTTACGCACTCGTCCCACATCGAGATGAACAAACTGGCTGCGCCGGTAGTAGCCGACCCCACCGGCCTTCAGCGCCAGCGCCTGATCATGCAGCTGCTCCAGCTGCACCCCCGGCAAACGGATATCGATGGCCTTTCCCTGCATGTGCAGGCTCTTACGGGCAACGCCGCCACTGCGCTGGCTCAGCATTGCATTGGTTTCCGGTGACCGGTATCCGGAGATAATATGAACGGGCTGGCGGAAGTTCATAGCGGATTTGAGGTCATGCAACAGATCCAGCAGCGACCGGTCAATAGCGATCGAACCGTTACTGCGATGGTCCCGCAGCAGATGGTTGATGCTGGCCAGCTCATCCTCAATATACTGACCCTGCACCCAGTAAGTCGAACGAACCCGTTCGCCGGTATGGAGGTTGTACATCTCCAGACTGCGTTCCGGTTGCGGAGTTATCAGTTGCCTGGCCCAGGCGGGTGAAACTGAAGCGGCGGCCACCAGACCACCAGAAACCTTAAGAAACCTGCGTCGATTAATATCTGTCTGAGCCACGCTCCGAACCCCTTACTGCTGAGAAACAGCCGGGATTATGCAGGAGTGGGGAATAGTTGTACATATTTTAAACAGACTATCCGACCGGATACTGATTCAGAGCAACTGTCGACTCAGTTCGACTGAGTCCTGGCGGTAAATATCTTCACCGAAATTCAGCACCTGATCTTCGTCCAGCCAGGCAGTCCAGTAGGTCAGATACAGCGGCACCGGCTGTCTCAGCCGGATCGCTTTAGTCTGTTTACGATCCAGAATTTCATCAATTGAGCTGCTGTTGAGGGTGCCGGAACTGCTGAGCAGGGTCTGGGCCAGCTGCAGCGGTTTTTCCAGCCGGATACAGCCGGAACTGAAGGCGCGGCTTTCATTCTCAAACAGATTGCGTGTCGGCGTATCGTGCAAGTACACCGAATGGGGGTTGGGAAACAGGAACTTGACCCTGCCCAGCGCATTCTTTTCACCGGGAGGCTGCCAGAAGCGGAGATACTCCTTACCCCGATACAGTCGGGAGAGATCTACCTGATCGGGAGCCAGCTCCTGACGGGGCTGCGTCCAGCCGGTGACCACTCTGAGATCGTGTTTGCTGAGATAATCGCTGTCCTCCTGCCAGCTCGGCAGGATATCCTTGTAGGCGATGCTCTGAGGCACATTCCAGGAAGGGTTCAGAACCAGCGTCCGGATCTTGCTCTCGAGCATCGGCGTCTGTCGGGTACGCCGGCCGATAATGGTTTTCATCGCCAGAATTTCAGCCCCCTGGTCGAAAAAACGCAGCCGGTATTCAGGAATATTCACCTGCACATAACGCGATTGTTCCCGGCCCCTGAACTGCCGCTGACGCTCCAGGTTTACCGCAATCTGCAACGCCCGTTGCCGCGGCGGGACGTTCAGCACCGCGCGGGTCTTCGGCCCCAGGATGCCATCCGGTTTCGCTCCATGCCGTTTCTGAAATCTGATCAGCGCATCATGTAATGGCTGATCAAACAGGTTGCCTGCATACATCCTGGCACCGCTGATATAGGGCAGATCACCATAGAGGGATAGCAGCGCTCTCAGCTCGCTGACCTGAGAGTGTCGGTCTCCGAGGCGTAACAGAGGTCCTGCCGGGACGGGCTGCCAGCCACTGCCTTCCGCCAGGCTGAGATAGAAAAAAGCGGCGTCGCTGAGATCGCTGAAGCGGCTGCGACCGCTGCTGTTTTCGGGGCTACGATAACGGTCAGCCGAAGCGTTCGCCGGTGCCGCAACCGGAGCAATGGCGTATTCCAGCATCGCTTCTTCAACGGTATCAGCGGCTACCGGGCCGACAACAAACATCAGCAGCAGAGGAATAGCTGTCATCGATAAGCGTCTCATCACACAGGCTCCTGCGGTAAAGCTCACCACTATCTGCAGAGAAGTCAGTACAGTGGATTACTGTGTGTTTATCAGTCACAAAAAGCGGCTGCGGGTAACTAGTAATTCTAGCGGGCCGGATTGGTCGGCAGAGCAGCTGATGCTCAGTCAGGGCACAACGGAAACAAACTCTATGAATAAATATCAATGCCGCCGCATCGATGGAATCGGCAGCGGGCAATCTCTGGGAGGGGCCAGGCAGGCAGCTGGCAGTAGCCGCCGAACAGTGGTGGACGTGGGTCGGAAATGAAAATAATTCCTGACAGTTGTTTAACTGATAAATGGGCAGCCGCTTCAGATCGGGAGCGCCTCAGTTTTTAAAATCCCGCTTATCCAGCTCGTACTTGCGCATCTTGTCATAGAGCGTTTTACGAGGAAGTCCGAGACTGGCCATGCAGTCTTTGATTCGCCCGCTGTGTTTAGCCAGCTCCTCTTCAATCAGCATTTTTTCATAGCGCTCCACCTTCTCAGGCAGAGTAATACCCGGGGCTCCTTCCTGCTGCGGAATCAGCCGGTCAAATTCAAAGGTGCAGGCTTCACCCAGCAGTACATAACGCTCGGCAAGATTGCGTAACTCCCGGACATTCCCGGGCCAGTCATGGGTCACCAGGCTGTGGACCCGTTCCGGGCTGAGGGCAGCAATCTCTTTCTGGTAGAGCGCGGACGCCACCAGCGCAAAGTGCTGGAACAGCAGCGGAATATCCTCAGGACGCTCCCGCAACGGCGGAATATCAACCCGTACGACGTTGAGCCGGTAGTAGAGATCCTCCCGGAACTTCCCTTCAGCGCTGAGTTCCTTCAGATCCGCTTTGGAGGCGGCCACAATTCTGAGATCCAGCGGAATCGGCTCGTTAGCACCGAGTCGTTCGATACTGCGCTCCTCGAGTACCCGCAACAGCTTAATCTGCAGGGACATCGGCATGCTTTCGATCTCATCCAGGAACAGGGTACCGCCGTTGGCATGCTCCAGCTTACCGATACGCTGGCTTTTGGCATCGGTGAAGGCTCCCTTCTCATGCCCGAATAACTCGCTTTCCATCAGGTTTTCCGGCACTCCACCGCAATTGATCGCGACAAAGTTCTTCTCCACCCGACGGCTGTTCTCGTGGATATAACGGGCCACCAGATCCTTGCCGGTTCCGGTCTCTCCCATGATCAGAATATCGGCGGGAGTATCTGCGACCTGCATCAGTAACTGCCGCATCCGCTGTACCGGTGCTGCCTTACCGATGATTCTCGGCCCCGGAGAATTCTGCGCTTCCAGTTCCTGACGCAGAGTTCGGTTCTCCAGGGTCAGGGCGCGCTTTTCCAGCGCCCGCCGTACCACATCGGTCAGCAGCTCCGCCGGAAACGGTTTTTCGATAAAATCATAGGCTCCGTCTCGCATGGCATTTACGGCCATGGAGATATCACCGTGACCAGTGATAAGAATTACCGGCAGATCCGGGACCAGGTTCAGCGCCTGGGTCATAAATGACAGGCCATCGGTACCCGGCATGTTGATATCGCTGACGACCACTCCCGGCCAGTCCTCATGGAGCATTTCCAGCGCTTGCTCAGCACTCTCCAGCGCCGTCACCTGATAGCCGGCCAGCTCCAGCGTCTGACTGCTGGCGGTGCGGATATGCTTTTCATCATCGATCAGAATTATCGGTTGGCTTTGCTCAGGCATCATCTGGGACCAGCTAAGGAGTGTCAGAAAGGCGCGCTATCCTGACAGAAATTCCGCGCCTTAGGAAATATACCACCATCGGCCTTCATTCCGGCCGGGATCACTGCGCAGCCTGGCTCAGCGCGCCGAATCGCTGTCTGGCTTTTCGGTGATATCAGGCCAGATTTCGTTTAATACCGAAGTCAGGCTGAAATGGAAGGGGGCACGTACCACTTCGACGATAGTAAACTGTTTGTCATGCGTATCCCGGGCCAGCGCTTTTGCCAGATGTTCTCCATCGGCCGAAAGCACCGATGAAACCACGGGGAACGGATGGCTGCTGCCGATACCCGAGACGACGCCCAGCTCGCCGTTGTACAGCCGCACCCAGGTACCGGGCGGATACATACCCAGCACACTGGTCAGTGTACGGGCGACGACAGCATCATATCGCATTCCCCGATGCAGAAAAATTTCACGGATCGCTTCTACCGGAGTAATGGCCGGTCGGTCTCCTCGCGGGCGCACCATGGCGACATAGGAGTCGGCCACTCGCAAAACTCTGGCCGCCTGAATAATACTGCTGCCTTTCAGTCCCAGAGGATAGCCCTCACCATCGGGCTGCTCATGATGCTGCTCCAGGGTTTTCAGCCACAACCGCTCTTTGATATGGGCCCGCTCCAGAATCTGGATACTTTTCTGCGGGTGCTTTAAAACCTGGCGCTTCTGGGCATCGGTCAGCGGCCCCGGCTGGCGGTCCAGAATCTGCTCCTGCAGGGCCAGCATTCCGAGGTCCTGGGTCAACGCCGCACAGATCAGAAACAGGCGCTGGGATGGTGCCATATCCAGCTCCCTGGCCAGCAGCTCACAGAGCACTGCGGCGAACAGTTCTTTGATCTGCTGATAGGAAGCCTTACGATTCAGTTGCAGGACTGCCAGCAGTGCGACCGGATGACTCTTACAGAGCTTCTGGACCTGATGTGCAAGATAGAGACAACGGGACGCACTGGCCCGCTCCGGCATATCCAGCAGCCGATCGCAGGTCTCCACCAGGAACTGGTGGCGGGAGTCCACCCACTCGAACACAGTACGTGGACTGCTCCTGTCCGGTCGACGATCCGTCGAGTCATGTCCGTTCATTCAGACCTCCACCCGAGCGATCCTTCCCGGCGAAGCGGGGTTATCGGCAACGGCTTCAAGCTCGGCTGCCTCTGTTTCGACAGCTGACGATAACCTCTTGAAATAACTAAAATACAATCTGATCAGTAAGATCTCTGCCCGACTATATATCAGCCGCTTACGATTTGCATCAGTCGGCGGGATTCAGCTCGCTTTTGCTTCCCCCTCGGCCACAGCCCGTCTCAGCTCAATGGTAAACACCGCACCGCCCTCGACATGATTTGCAACACTGAGTCGGCCTCCCAGACTGTCGACGATGCGATAAGAGATCGACAGCCCCAGCCCCAGCCCCTGGCCGGGCTTTTTGGTGGTATAGAAGGGTTCAAACACCTTGTCCAGATCTTCAGCACCGATCCCCGGACCATAGTCCCGAAAACCGAGCAGCACCGATTCGGTATTGCTGCTGCAGCTGATATCGATACGCTTATCCGACCGGCCTTCCATCGCCTGAATAGCATTACTGAGCAGATTCACCGCTACCTGCTCCAGCCGCACCATGTCTCCCATGACGTAGATTTCATCCAGCTTCTCCGGCCAGCTGATCGTTACCGACTCTTTCTCCAGTCGCGCATGCAGTATAGACAGTGCACCGTCACGGACTGATTTCAGCGCCACCGGCGCCGCCTGACCACTGCTCTTGCGGGAGAAGACCTTGAGCGAAGCAATAATCTTGGACATCCGTTCCGTCAGACCGGAGATCTCCATCAGGTTATCCATCGCCGTTTCGATCTTCTCTATCTTCAGAAAGGCGCGGGCGTTGTCGGCATAGGCACGAATTGCGGTCAGCGGCTGGTTCAGCTCATGATTGATACCCGCCGACAGCTGGCCCAGTACCGCCAGCTTGGCCGTCTGAATCAGCTCATTCTGCGTTTTCTCATGCTCACGGATCTCAGTCCGTAGTCGTTCGTTGGCCATCAACAGATCATCGGTACGTTCCGCTACCCGGGTTTCCAGTTCATCCCGGGCCTGACGCAGGTGCTCCTCATACTCCTTACGTTCTGTAATATCATGAATAGTTGCGATAAATTTTGTTTCCAGCTGGTATTCCATCTGTCCGATAGTCAGCTCGATGGGAAACAGAGAACCGTCCCGACGCTTGCCGCGAGTCTCGATAATCGGGCTCTGCTGATCCTGCAGGGATTCATCGGGACTGGTGATAATCCGCCAGCACACGGCCCGGTCGGCGGTCACGATCAGCTGACTGAAGTAATGACCGGTCAGCTCCTCCAGCCGGTAACCAAATAACGCCTCGGCAGTGGGATTAAAGGATTCGATTCGCCCCTGGCTGTCGAGCGTAATCAGTCCCGCCTGGGTATTGTCGATAATGGCGCGGACCCGCGCTTCGTTGGCTTCCAGCGCCTCGGTGGCGTGCTGACGGAACTTCAGCCGTTCACGAACGATTTTCTGCCGCAGCAACAGCGAAGAGAGCAGCAGTACCGCGATCATAAAAATAAAACCGGACAGCAGAACCGAATTCCAGACCTGATGATTTACCGAGGTCAGTTTGGCCAGCGCCACCACATTGAGCTCCGCCTCCGGCATCGCCTGGCGCATAAGCATATACTGCGTGCCCGACAGCCCCTGCAGGGTCTCCGGGTCCGAGGGATCGGTCTCCACCAGCGTAATCAGCTGGGCGCTGTTACCGTATTTCTCACGCGACAGCACCGGCAGCGATTCCAGCTCCTGATTGCTGTAGCGGCGGCTGTCGATTATGCGTTTCAGATCACTGTCAGACAGGGGCTGCAGGGTCTTAAACTTCCACTGCGGTCGGGTGCTGATAAAGATCACATCATCGATATCGGTCACCAGCAGGTCCACCAGCGCATCGCTCCACTGCTCTTCGATATCGTTGAGGTCGATCTTTACCACGATCACCCCGGCCACCCGGTCATGGACGGAAACCGGATGAGAAAAGTAGTAGCCACGCTTGTTGGAGGTGGTCCCCAGGGCAAAGTAACGGCCGGAACGGCCCTTCATGGCCTGCTGAAAATAGGGCCGGAACTGAAAATTCCGGCCGATAAACGAGACATCCTGCTGCCAGTTGCTGGCCGCCAGGGTATCGCCGGTCGCAGACATCAGATAGATGTCGGTGGCACCGGTGATCAGGCGCACCTCTTCCAGATAGAGATTCAGGTAATGGGCCCGGACCTGATCATCAGGATCGGCCAGTACCTGCTCGAGGCTGCGGCTGGTCGCCAGCAACTCCGGCAGACTGCGGAACTTCTCCAGCTCATTGCCCAGGCTGACGGAATAGCGACCGATATCGGCCTCGACCCGCTGCTGTAATTTTTCCATCTCACTGGATCGCACCCAGGCGGCCACCTGCCAGAGGGTAATCGTCAGCAGGATCACCACCACCGCCACAGCGGAAAGCTTCAGACTTTTATTTTCAATTATTTGAGGCATCAGACATTCCGGAACTTCTGATAGTCACAGTTTATTCTCAATAGTACTAAAAAGCAGCCGGCAACCGGCTACCCCGGCATTCCCCTGCCCGGTGGTCGCTGGCTATACTGCGGCTCTGCCCGGACAGTTCGTATCCGCAGCCGCGATCCCCTGAAAGCCGCTGCCGGCACTGTTCCGGAATTCCTGACCTGTAACCCCGGATACGCTGTATGACCACCATTGCCCGACTGATAGCCGATCACATCGATGCCCGCACACAACAGGTGGAAGCCGCCATCAGGCTGCTGGATGAAGGCGCCACGGTACCCTTTATTGCCCGTTATCGAAAAGAGGCAACCGGCGCTCTGGACGATACCCAGTTACGCCAGTTGCAGAGCCGGCTGAGCTATTATCGTGACCTTAACGATCGCCGCGACAGCATTGTTCAGATCCTGGAGGAGCAGGGCAAACTGACTCCGGAACTGAGACAGAAGTTACAGAGCGCCGATACCCGAACCCGACTTGAAGACCTTTACCAGCCCTATAAGAGTAAACGCCGTACAAAAGCACAGATTGCCCGGGAAGCCGGCATCGCGCCACTGACCGAGCAGCTGCAGAAAGGCAACGTTAATCCGCAGCAGCTGGCGGCAGAATATATCAATAGCGAAGCCGGCTTCGACAACGCAGAGCTCGTGTTGGAGGGAGCCGCCGCCATTCTCATTGAACAGTTCGGCGAAGCCCCGGAACTGGTGGGTCAGCTGCGGGACTGGCTGTGGAATGAAGCCACTCTGGCATCCCGGGTGGTAAAAAAGAAAGAAGAGGAAGGGGCCCGCTTCAGTGATTATTTCGATCATCAGGAGGCGATTCGCAGGATTCCCTCCCACCGCCTGCTGGCCATTCTGCGAGGCCAGCGTGAGGGCATCCTGAAGGTGGCCCTGCAACCGTCTGAAGAGCTGGAACCGGAACAGCGTATCAGTAATTTCTGGCGGCTGAATCCGGATGGAGCAGCCGGAGTCTGGTTGAAGGCCGTCGTCCGTCAGTGCTGGAAACGAAAACTGGGCCCACAACTCGAAAAAGAGCTGATCAATCGGGCCAGAGAAGCGGCCGAAACGGAAGCGATCCGGGTATTCGCCCGCAACCTGAAGCAGCTGTTGCTGGCAGCGCCGGCCGGACTGAAAGCCACTATGGGACTGGACCCCGGACTGCGAACCGGAGTCAAGGTAGCCGTCGTGGATGCCACCGGAAAAATGGTGGACCAGGCGACGATCTATCCCCATGTGCCCCGCAACCGCTGGGACGAAGCGATCAGTACCCTGGCCCGACTGTGCCAGCGTCACAACGTTGAGCTTATCAGCATCGGCAACGGTACCGGTTCCAGGGAGACCGACAGACTGGCGGCCGAGCTGCTGAAGAAACACCCGGAGATCAACGCCCGTAAACTGGTGGTCAGCGAGGCCGGCGCCTCGGTTTATTCAGCCTCTGAGCTGGCGGCCAGGGAATTTCCCGATCTCGATGTCAGCATCCGCGGCGCGGTCTCCATTGCCCGACGTCTGCAGGATCCGCTGGCGGAACTGGTCAAGATCGAACCGAAAGCGATCGGCGTCGGCCAGTACCAGCATGACGTCAATCAGAATCAGCTGGCGGGCAGTCTCGACAGCGTGGTAGAGGATTGCGTCAATGCCGTGGGAGTGGACCTCAATACCGCCTCGGAGGCACTGCTCTGCCATGTCTCCGGCCTGACTCCAACACTGGCCCGCAACATCGTTGAATTCCGTGATCAGCAGGGCGCCTTCGACAGCCGCAGCGAACTGAAAAAGGTTCCGCGACTGGGACCCAGGGCCTTCGAACAGGCCGCCGGCTTTCTGCGCATCCCCCGGGCCACCCAGCCGCTGGACGGCTCTTCGGTCCATCCGGAAGCCTATGGCCTGGTCAAAGAGATCGCCCGCCGCCAGGCTCGTTCGCTGGCGTCCCTGATCGGCGATGAAACCTTTCTGCGCAGCCTCAACCCCGCCGACTATGTCGACGATCAGTTCGGCGAATACACCGTTCGCGATATTCTGCGGGAACTGGAAAAACCCGGACGCGATCCGCGACCCGAGTTTAAGACCGCTGATTTTCAGGAGGGCGTCGAGGAGATCGCCGACCTGAAGCCGGGCATGCGGCTGGAGGGCGTGGTCACCAACGTTACCAATTTCGGCGCCTTTGTCGATATCGGTGTCCACCAGGACGGACTGGTCCATATCTCGGCACTGGCGGATCGTTTTGTAAAGGATCCCCATGATATTGTCAGTACCGGTGATATTGTCCGGGTGCGAGTGCTGGAGGTGGACCGGGATCGGCGCCGCATTGCCCTCAGCATGAAAACGGAAGGCTCCGATCAGCCATCATCGCCGGTAGCATCGGACAGAGTCAGCACGTCTCAGCCCCGCAAGCAGCAGGAAAACAGAGGATCCGGGAAGAACCGGGGAAAACAGCGATCCGGCTCCGATAACCGGTCCGGCAGCGGCCAGGGCACTCTGGCTGAGAGTTTTGCCCGAGCCCGCAAAGGTAAGAGGCTTTAGAAGAGTAACCTGCAGCACAGGCCAGTCCGGAGCACCGTCAGCCGACGGCGTTCCGGAGCCGGTAAAAACTCACTTTTTCTCCGGCACGTAGCCTTCGGCCTGTTCAAATTCCTCACCGGAAAGGAATTTATCCATCTGCTCAGTCAGGAAGGTTCGTGAAGCCGGATCCATCATATTCATATGTTTTTCATTGATCAGACGGGTCTGATGCTCCAGCCACTCCAGCCAGGCCTGTTTCGACACGTTCTCAAAGATCTCCTGGCCTTTGGCTCCCGGGTAGGGCGGCCGATCCAGACCTTCCATCTCTTGCTTGTATTTCCTGCACATTACCATGCGAGTCATAGCGGAACTCTGCTCCTGTCTGCTAGCAGCCCTGTGGGCGTTGTAAACCTGAGGGCCTCGTAAAAGAGTGCCCCACATTCTAACCTGGCCTCCTCAGCCTGGACAGAACTCTGTTATCGGTGAGGTTGCCGATCGCGGCAGTGACCAGGTTACACCGCTTCTTCGATCAGTTGGTCCAGCAATCGCTTCACCGGCGCCGCCAGCCCCACTTCGGCAGGGCTGGCCGGGCTGCACCACAGAGTCGCTGCGCTTTCCTGAACCTGACGACACTGCCCGCCGAGCCGCATCACTCGCGGAAAGACCCGCAGTTGATAGTGGCTGAAGGTATGGGTAAATGCCGCCACAGCCTGTTCAGAGTCGACCGCTCCCAGCTCCTCGGCCGCCTCGTTCAGTTCCGCTTCCGAGGCATACTCCGGAAAACACCAGAGCCCGCCCCAGATGCCGCTGGGAGGTCGCTGCCGGAGCATCACCTGCCGTTTATCATCCAGTAACAGCAGCATCCAGCTCTGCTTCAGGGGTATTGTCTTCTTCGGACGCGGTTCCGGGTAACGATCCGTTGCCCCGGCCCGATGGGCCTTACAATCCGCCACCAGTGGACAGAGCAGGCAGGTCGGCCGGCTGCGGGTACAGACGGTGGCCCCCAGATCCATCATCGCCTGGGTATAATCACCGACCCGCCGCTCAGGCGTATAGCGCTCGGCGTATTCCCACAACCTGTTCAGTACCGGTGTTTTTCCGTACCAGCCGGGAACGGCTTCAAAACGGGCCAGCACCCGCTTAACGTTGCCGTCCAGAATCGGTGCCCGAATTCCACCGGAGATAGACAGAATGGCGCCGGCGGTGGAGCGACCGATGCCGGGCAGCGCTTCCATCTCCGCGAGGCTGGTCGGAAATGCTCCCGCCCGGGTCTCCGCCACCAGCTTTGCGGTTTTGTGCAGATTGCGAGCCCGTGCGTAGTAGCCCAGTCCGGTCCACAGGTGCAGTACCTGATCCAGCTCCGCCGCCGCCAGCGACTGTACATCCGGGAAGGCCGCCATAAAGCGCTGATAGTAGGGGATGACCGTCGCTACCTGAGTCTGCTGGAGCATAATTTCCGACACCCAGACGGCATAAGGGGTCAGTTGCTGTTGCCAGGGCAGGTCTTTACGGCCGTGCTCGTCAAACCAGTCGAGCACCGCCCGTTGAAACAGTTCCGGTTGCATAGAGAAGGGCTTCAGATAATTCACTAAAGCGCCGAGGGTGCCGCAAAACAGCCGCTATGGCCAGCTTTGCAGCACCCGGATCAGAAAGGACAGCCGGTGAATCAGTTAAACAGGCCTTTGAATTTACCTTTCAGCTTCTCTTCCAGCTTTTCTTTAACCGCTTCTTTCTTTTCTTCAACCTTCGCTCTGGCCTTCTCTTCGATCTCTTTCGCTCCCAGGTCAGCCAGCACCTGCTTCATGGCGGCTTTGTCCGGGCCACACATATCGGTCGGTGCATCGTCAAAACCACCGGCGCAGCGCAGCGGGAAAGAGAGATTATGCAGCTTATTGTCGATCTGACAGTTCGGCCCTTTCAGCTCCTGCAGAATGGTCAGCGAAAGGCCGTAATCCAGCGCTTCTTTCGGCAGATCCACCTGACCGGCGCCACCAAGGTTAACACCGACCAGGGCCGCTTTCAGGTCCCGGTTGTCCAGCACCCCGTCGTTCATGTTGACGCTGCCGCTGAGATTACTGAACTCGGTATAATCGGCAACGGTGGACGCATCCGGGGTTTTTCCCTGCAGCTGCAGAATGCCGCTGCACAGCTTATCCACCAGGTTGACGCCTTTCAGGCGACCGTCTTTAACACTGAAGTCCATCTTACCGTCCAGACTGTGGACGATGTCATAAACAGAGTTACCCGAGGTCCGGTAGTTGCCCTTCATATTGAAGACACCGGAAAACAGATCCTTGTCCGCCAGATCCTGCAGCATGCCGCCCAGCTGTAGCTGGCTGACCTGCTTATTGATGGTCATTGTCAGCGGTGTTTTGCGGGCATCAATCACCGCATTGTGGTCAAAGGAGCCGTCATAGAGTTGCGCGGCTATTTTGCTGACCTTCACCAGGCCGTCCTTCGCATTGACCAGCAGTTTCAGTTCCGACAGTTTTAGACCGGATGCCTGCAACTGGCCCAGCCCCACCTCAGCGTCCAGATTCAGCGCCCGCAGCGTCTCGACCGGCAGCAGCGGCGTTTTCGGATAACGCTCACCACCGGCCGCACCGCCCTCACCACTGCCATCGGTCGCCGGCTGCTCTTTGGCAGGCGGCATATAGCGGTCGAGATCGATGCTATCCCCCTGCAATCGGATATTCTGCGCGCCGCTGGCCAGGTCGTAACTGATCTCACCGGTAAACCGGGTGTCATCCAGCTGCAGCTGCAACTCAGTCAGGCCCAGAGTATTGGCAGGCCCCGCCAGGGTGGTGGAGAAAGCCACCTGCTTCAGCGCCCCGGCATCGCGGGTTTCGACCGGTGCCTGGCCCAGCGCCTGTAGCAGCTGATTCAGGTCGAAGGCGGCGACTTGCAACTGGCCGGCCAGTTGTGGAGCACGGCTCATCTGTTTCACGTCAATATCAGCGGTCAGCGTCAGATCCGCCAGACTCAGGGTCAGTCCTTTGATCTGTGCGCTGTCAGCCGCCAGATCTGCGATCAGATCACTCTTCAGACTGACCGGCACAGTCTGACCCGCAAAGGCATCCCCCTGCAGCCTGACCGCCAGAGCCAGGCCGCTGGCTTTGAACAGGTTGCTGGCGGTATCGAGGAACAACCGGGTCTCCAGTTCAGTCTCAAGACTGAGCACGGGCTGCGCCGCCCCTTCGTAGATATCCAGCCTGAAATCCATGGCCGCCGGGAAAGCCTGCTGGCTGACCACCCCCTGACCGCTGAAGTTGAAGTCGCTCAGCACCAGTTTACGGCCGGTATTCGGATCTTCGTAACTGATATCGGCGTTGCGGATATCGACATTGCCAACATCCAGCTGCAGGCCACCGGCGGGCTCTGTACCGTCGGCATCCCCGGCTGCAGGAGCTTTTCCGGTCTGCTCCTGCTCACCCTCGGCGGGCGCGACAATGGCCAGCTTAAGGCCATCCACCAGCACACCGCTCATCTGGACTTTACCCTGCATCAGCGCCGTCAGGCTGACGGCGACCCTTGCCTGTTGCAGCGATGCCAGCGGTTTACCGTCGAGACTGCGAGCTTCGACCTGTGGCAGTTCCAGCCCCAGGGTCGGGAACAGAGACCAGCCGATATCTCCGTCAATTTCCAGCTCCAGTGAGGCTTTATCCCGGGCCAGCTCTTTAATCTCGGCCTTATAATCATTGGGATCGAACACCAGCGCCACGGCGACCAGGGCAACGACCAGCAACAGAACCAGTCCGGCAAGCACTTTCAGTAAGGCTTTCATGTATCCCTCCGGTAAAACAATTTCCAGTCACGACTGAGATTTATCTTAGCCGCAATCGCTACCACAGCATAGGTAAAAAGCTATCAGAACAATTACTTCCCGACCCCACCTCCACCACTCCGGAGGCATTCATAGATCCGTTACAAAGCTGTATAATATGGCGCTCGCTTTCAGCAACCGGAGAACACCATGTCTGAGCGTCAGGCCAGCGTCACCCGTAACACCCTGGAAACCCAGATTACCGTTAAGATCAACCTTGATGGTTCGGGCATCTTCCGGGCAGACACCGGCGTTCCTTTTCTCGAACATATGATGGACCAGATCGCCCGCCACGGGCTGATCGATCTGGATATTGATGCCCGGGGCGATCTCCATATCGACGATCACCATACCGTCGAAGATATCGGTATTACTCTGGGTCAGGCATTTGCGAAAGCCGTGGGCGACAAGAAAGGGATCACCCGCTACGGCCACGCTTACGTACCGCTGGATGAAGCCCTGTCACGGGTGGTGGTGGATTTCTCCGGCCGCCCTGGTCTGCAGATGGATATCCCCTTTACCCGGGGCAATATCGGCACCCTCGACGTGGAGCTGTTCGGTGAGTTCTTCCAGGGCTTCGTCAATCACGCCGGCGTCACCCTGCATATCGACAACCTGAAAGGCAAGAACGCCCACCACCAGGCAGAAACCGTGTTCAAGGCATTCGGTCGTGCCCTGCGTATGGCGTTGACCCCGGATCCCCGCATGGCGGGCATGATGCCTTCCACCAAAGGCTCACTGTAGAAGCCCGTCGATCCCAGCGACCGGCTTTCGAAGAGGACAGAGACAACAATGAGCAGCGTAGCAGTTATTGATTATGGTATGGGCAACCTGCACTCCGTGGCTAAGGCCCTGGAGCATGTTCAGCCGGGTGTGGAAGTAAGAGTCACCGCCGATCCTGACCAGATACTCAGTGCCGATCGGGTGCTGCTGCCCGGCGTAGGTGCCATCCGTGACTGCATGGGTGAAATCCGGCGTCTCGGCGTCGATCAGATCGTGCGTCAGGTGATCGACTCCGGTAAGCCGCTTCTCGGCATCTGCGTCGGCTTCCAGGCGCTGATGCGACACAGCGAAGAAAATGATGGCGTCGACTGCCTCGATCTCTTCCCTGGCAACACCCTGTTTTTTGGCACCGATCTGCGGGATGACAAAGGCGACAAGCTGAAGGTCCCCCATATGGGCTGGAATCAGGTGTATCAGCAGACCAGTCACCCGTTGTGGCAGGACATCGAAGACGGCAGCCGCTTCTACTTTGTCCACAGCTATTACGTGAAGGCGGAGCAACCGCAGCAGGTCGCCGCGACCTGTGAGTACAGCGTCAGATTTGATGTGGCGCTGGCTGAAGGTAACGTCTTTGCCGTGCAGTTCCACCCGGAAAAGAGCCAGAAACCCGGCCTGCAGCTGTTGCGCAACTTCCTTAACTGGGATGGTAAGGCCTGATCAGCTATTCAGCCGCTTATGAGCCGCAGTCTGTCACCGGAATCGACGACCTCATAGCTGAACCTAAGCCGGATTCGCTCTGACAGCAGAGCCGGTCGGTAAGGGCCATAATTAATTCAGACGGTAAACAACCATGGCATTAGCAAAACGTATTATCCCCTGTCTGGACGTTGAGAACGGCCGGGTGGTGAAAGGGGTTCAGTTTGTGGATATCCGTGACGCCGGCGATCCGGTGGAAGTCGCCAGGCGTTATGACGAGCAGGGTGCCGACGAGATCACCTTCCTAGACATTACCGCCAGCCACGAAGATCGCGACACCATGGTCCATACCGTGGAAGAGATGGCCAGCCAGGTCTTTATTCCGCTTACCGTCGGCGGTGGTATCCGTACCTGTGATGATATCCGTCGGATGCTGAATGCCGGTGCCGATAAGGTCAGTATCAATACCGCCGCGGTATTTAATCCGGAATTTGTCCGGGAAGCGGCCGAGCGTTTCGGCTCCCAGTGCATCGTGGTCGCCATCGACGCCAAAAAGGTGTCCGGACCCGGCGAAGAGGACAAGTGGGAGATCTTTACCCACGGCGGTCGCAAACCCACCGGTCTGGACGCTGTCGAATGGGCAGAGAAGATGGTGGAACTGGGAGCCGGCGAGATCCTGCTGACCAGCATGGACCAGGACGGTGTAAAAGGCGGTTACGACATCGGTGTTACCCGGGCTATTTCCGAAGCGGTATCGGTCCCCGTGATCGCCTCCGGCGGTGTCGGCAATCTCGATCATCTGGTGGAAGGCTGCATTGACGGTAAGGCTGATGCGGTGCTGGCTGCCAGTATCTTCCACTTCGGCGAGTACAGCATCCCCGAAGCTAAAGAGTATATGCGCGCTAAGGGTATCGAAGTCAGGCTCTGACAGGCCCTTAAATAGCTGCCTCAGTCATCGACGGAGGCAGCCACTGCACTCTGCGCAGACTTCAGTATGAATCGCCCGTCAGTTTCTGCTGTTAAACTTGTCGATTATGTATTCGTGATAGGCCTTCTGATAGAGCTCATAACCGAGATCCGGCGGTAACCGCAACTTCTCCTCCGCTTCCAGCACTTCGCTCACTTTCGCCAGCTCACTGAATGAAGTATCGCGGATTCCGTATCGCTTCAACAGTTGGGTATTCAGGCCGTAGTAGCGGTGAAGCCTGAAGCAGGACCTGTCCTGGCAGACCGTATCCAGGGTTCTCGGGGCGGAACCACCAATATTGACGCCGCTCCACTGCTCGCCGCGAATGAGGGTATAGCCGGAATCGGCCAGGCTGACGGCTGAAAGAAGTGACAGTAAGATCGATAGACTGAGAGTTGCAGACTGCTTCATGATCGAACCTCCATATGTATCCATTATGAAAGTCCGGCCCGCCGGTTAGTTCCCGACAAAAGCAAGTATGGTTCAGCCGTGACCATCGAAGCGATCACGGCTGCGGAGGTGATACCTGATCAGATACCGTAATCCTGGCGATACTGGCGGATGGCCGCCACTTCCTGCTGACGGTTACCCTGCTCCTCCAGATATTCCAGCAGATCGTTCAGGGAAACGATACTGATCACCGGCATGCCGTAGTCCCGCTCCACCTCCTGAATCGCTGACAGCTCACCCTTACCGCGCTCCTGACGGTCCAGCGCGATCACCACCCCCGCAGGTGTTGCCTGTGCCTGTTCGATCAGCGTCATCACTTCGCGGATGGCGGTGCCGGCGGTGATCACATCGTCGATAATCAGCACCCGACCTTCCAGTGGCGCTCCGACCAAGTTACCTCCTTCTCCGTGATCCTTGGCTTCTTTACGGTTAAAGACATAAGGGACATCGCGCTGATAGTCGTTGGCCAGCGATACACAGGCGGTGGTCGCCAGCGGAATCCCTTTGTAGGCAGGGCCCAGCAGCACATCGAACTCGACCCCGGACTGCTGAATCGCCGCGGCGTAGTAGCGGCCAAGGCGGGCCAGCGCCTCGCCGGTGTTGAACAGGCCGGCATTGAAGAAATAGGGGCTGATGCGCCCGGATTTCAGGCTGAACTCACCAAACCGCAGCACCTCACGCTCAATAGCAAACTCGATAAATTCACGCTGGAAATCCTGCATCGGTTGTCACCTCTGTAATCGAAATAAAAAACGGCGCCTATCATACACCATTCGCGGGTTCGCCATGTACTCCGCCAGTCAGTGTGACAAGTCTGTCAACCGCTCATTAGTTGACAACTTCTGTTTCGGTTTCTGATGGAACGCTATACAATCTCGCTTTAATTTGTTCCACCTGTTTTTTAACAACAGCTCAGGTTTAAGGTAACCCCCGATGCGTGTAATGACGCTGAACGTTCAGGGCATTCAGCAGGCCGCCGAAAACGGCTTCTTTGACTGGATGGTCGAACAGGACGCAGACGTCGTCTGCCTGCAGGATCTGCGGGCCAAAGAGTACCAGCTGGATGATCCGATCTTTCATCCGGAAGGCTACTATCCTTACTTCTTTGACGCCTTCGAAGACGGCTTCAGTGGCGTGGCGCTTTATTGCAAGACACCGCCCAAGGCGATCATTACCGGACTCGGTTTTGAGCAGTGTGATTTCAATGGTCGCTTTATCCAGGCGGACTACGACAAGGTCAGTATCTCCTCAATGCTGATTCCCTCGGGTCTGAAAGACGATCAGGCCCAGTCGGAAAAATTTCACTATATGGAAGAGTTTCTCGGCCACCTGCAGAAAACGCTGCGCAAGCGACGTCAGTTTATCTTCTGCGGCACCTGGAATATTGCCCACAAGACCTCAGACCTGAGCAACTGGTACGTCAACCAGAAGAACTCCGGCTTTCTGCCGGAAGAGCGCCAGTGGCTGGATGTGATCTTCAATGAGCTGGGTTATATCGACGCCTTCCGTGAAGTGAACCACGCCGACCACCAGTTTACATGGTGGCCCTCCTACAACCGTGCCTTTAAGCTCAACGAAGGCGCCCGTCTGGACTATCAGGTGGCGACCAAAGGACTTCGTAAGCTGATCAGGGGCGCAAAAGTCGACCGGGAAAACCGCTTCTCCGAACATGCACCGCTGATCGTAGATTACAATATTCCGGGCTGATCTGGCCGGCTACGCCGACGCCGCCCGATAAACCCCAAAAAAAAGCCTCGCATCAGCGGGGCTTTTTTAGTCGTTAGCGGCCATATCAGCCACTGGAGCAGTGCATTCAGCCAGCCAGGGCGACCTTCTGAATCTCGATCAGCTCTCTGATGCCCTTTGCGGCCAGCTCCAGCATCTTATTGAGCTCCTCCTGATTGAAGGTCGCCCCTTCAGCCGTGCCCTGAATCTCAACGAAACTGCCCGCTTCATTCATAATCACGTTCATGTCGGTTTCCGCTTTCGAATCTTCGGCATAGTCCAGATCCAGCACCGGCTGACCTTTGTAGATACCGACCGAAACGGCCCCCAGCAGCCCGGTAAACGGATTGCCCTTGACCGCACCGTTCTTATCCTTACGCAGCACATCCACGGCATCTTTCAACGCCACACAGGCACCGGTAATCGCCGCGGTGCGGGTACCGCCGTCGGCCTGAATCACATCACAGTCGATGGCAATGGTGTTCTCACCCAGCTTGTCCAGATTCATGACCGCCCTCAGTGAGCGGCCGATCAGTCGCTGAATCTCGACGGTGCGACCTCCCTGCTTGCCCCGTGCCGCTTCACGATCCATTCGTGATCCGGTGGAGCGGGGCAGCATGCCGTATTCAGCGGTGACCCAGCCCTGGCCGGAACCGCGCAGAAAGCGGGGGACGCCACGGGTGACCGAAGCGGTGCAGAGCACTTTAGTGTCGCCGAACTCCACCAGTACGGAGCCCTCGGCATGTTTAGTGTAGTGACGGGTGATGCGGACATCCCGCAACTGATCCGGCTTCCGGCCACTGGGACGCATGGCGTCCATGCCGAGATTCTTGAGCTGTTCGGAGATGGGTGAGTTCATGGGATGCCTTATCACGCGTTAAAACGTAGTCAGTGAAACAATGGAAACTATTCTAGTACCAATCAAATCAGGGTTGTTAGAATAGCGACTCCGGAATTCGCAGATTTTAATCGAGATTAGCCTTTATGACACGTAGTATGACCGCTTTTGCCCGGCAACAGAGCGAACACAGCTGGGGTACCCTGATCTGGGAAGTCCGTTCCGTCAACCATCGTTACCTGGAACCGCACCTGCGACTGCCGGAAAGCTTCCGGGAACTGGAGGGCAACCTGCGGGAAAAGCTGCGTAAACGCCTGCAACGCGGCAAAGTGGAATGCACCCTGCGCTTCTCCCCCGCCGAACAGACCGACGCTCAGCTCAGCGTTAATCTGGAGCTGGCAACGCAACTACACGACGCCGCGCAGCAGGTCAGCAATCTGCTGGTCGATCCCGCCCCCCTCAACCCGTTGGACGTGCTGCGCTGGCCGGGTGTTCTGGCCGAAACCCGTGTGGATATGAAGGCGGTGCAGCAGGCCGCGCTGCAGCTGTTCGACCAGGCAATCGGTGAGCTGATCGATAACCGTCAGCGTGAAGGCGCCGAACTGGAGCAGCTGATCAGTCAGCGGCTGAACGCCATCTCCGACGTTGTTGTCCAGGTGCGGGCTAAGCTGCCGGAAATTCTGGCTAAGCAGAAGGAGAACATTCTTGCCCGGCTGGAGGAAGCAAAAGTCGAGCTGGACCCCAACCGGGTCGAGCAGGAGCTGGTGATGCTGGCCCAGAAAGCGGACGTCGACGAAGAGCTGGACCGGCTGGATACCCACGTCACCGAAGTTAACCGGGTGCTGAAACAGAAAGGGGCCATTGGCCGCCGTCTCGACTTCCTGATGCAGGAACTCAACCGCGAAGCCAACACCCTGTCATCGAAGTCGATCGTCTCGGAAACCACCCAGTGTGCGGTGGAGCTGAAGGTACTGATCGAGCAGATGCGCGAGCAGATCCAGAATATCGAATGATGTTTCTTACAGTCTCATAGAGACCCACAAAACACCATAAGGCCCGGTTTTACCGGGCTTTTTTGTTTCTACTTGTTTACTAATATCTCACTCTACCCCAAACTAACTGGTGACAGAAATGGTGACAGGAAACCACTTCAGGGGCCACAACCCTTATTTTTATCGGTTTCCTGTCACCAATTTTTGGAGGCAACATGGCTAACCACATGAATGACAAGCAAATAAAGGCCGTTATAAGAAATCGCTTACCGGGGCGTTATGCCGCCGGTGAGGGGCTTTATTTGAGGCTTTCAGCAGAAGGTACAAGTTCTTGGACTGTTCGCTATACCATTCACGGTAAGCGAAGGGAGATAACGCTTGAACTACCTTACCCAGCCCTGTCTCTGGCAGATGCCAGAGCAGAAACCATATCAATCAAGGCAAAAGTTAAAAAAGGCGAAGACCCGCTGGCAGAGCGTGCCAGGGAGAAGTCCGTTGAATATAAGACGGTAGATGACCTGGCTGCAGACTGGCTTAAGGGCTGCGAGAAGCGTCTAAAGCACCCAGACATACCCAAACGGGTTTATTCAAAAGACATTGCGCCCTCTATAGGCGGGCTGTCTCTTGAGCATGTTAATGCCAGAGATATCAGGGCAACTATTGCCAAAATAGCAGCCTCAAAGAGGCCCTCAATTGCCAATGATGCCCTCATGTACTGCAAGCAGATTTTTCGACATGGGATCAAACTGGATGTCATCCAGAGCAACCCTGCCGATGCATTTACCCTCTCCGACGCAGGAGGAATCGAGAAAAGCCGTGATAGGGCTTTAAGCATCACTGAACTCAAGGCCCTATTTAAAACCTGCAGAACCAATAGCGACAAGTTTACTCGGGATAACTACCTCGCTATGGCGCTCCTAGTCCTGCTAGGTGTCAGGAAAGGTGAACTGATCGCTGCCCAGTGGAGCGAGTTCAATTTCAAGAAGAAAAGCTGGAATGTACCGGATGATCGTAGCAAGACCGGCAGCGGGTTTTCAGTACCCTTACCGGACCTTGCCATACAACTACTGGAAGAACTTCGTGTCAGGGCTAGTGACTCTGAATTCGTTTTCCCGAACCGAAGGGCCAGCAAACGTTTCCCGCATGTCAGCCCTGATACATTAAACGCAGCCATCAAGAAGTTGTTCTGTAAACCTCCCGTCTTTAGTGCCACTGGTTTTTAGAGTTTTCCAGCCCTTTTTCATGGATTACCAGGTACTCCCGGGGAGTCAGGTCGCCAAGTGATTCATGAGGTCGCTCTTCGTTGTATTCACGCAGCCAGTTATCGGTAATTTCTCGCACTTCTGACAGCCGAGAGAAGAGGTAAAAGTCCAAAACTTCGTTGCGGTACGTCCGGTTGAAGCGCTCAATATAGGAGTTCTGGGCTGGCTTTCCCGGCTTGATGAACTCCAGCTCTACGGCATGTTCCTCTGCCCATCCTGCCAGCGCTGCCGAGACAAACTCCGGCCCATTGTCCATACGGACCTTTGTCGGATAGCCGCGCCAGGCAGCGGCTCGATCCAGTGTCCTTATCACTCCCAGAGCCGGCAAATTCAGATCTATTTCGATAGCCAGCGCTTCTCGATTGAAGTCATCAACCACATTGAATGTTCTGAAGCGCCGCCCACAACGTAAGCTGTCGGCCATGAAGTCAATCGACCAGCAGTGATTCACCAGTTCTGGAACACATAGCGGTTCTGGGTTCCTGTTGGGCAGACGCCTTTTTCCTTTTCTCCTCAGGTTGAGCTTGAGTAAGCAGTACACCCGGTAAACTCGTTTGTGATTCCAGGCATTGCCCTGACGTCTCAGGATGAGAAACAACTTCCTGAACCCATACCGGGGGTATCTGTCCGACAGTGCCAGCAGTGCATCGATCACGGGATCATCTCGTGAAACATCGGGCTGATAGTGATAAACCGACCGGCTTAAGCACAGGGCCTTGCAAGCGGCCCTGATGCTCAGTCCATGGGTACTCCGGAGGTAATCAACAAGCCCACGCTTAGCTGCTGGCTTCAGATCTTTTTTTCGATGACGTCTTTGAGCGCTCGGTTCTCCAGACTCAGATCTGCAAACATCTGCTTGAGCTTTCGGTTTTCCTCTTCCAGCGCCTTCAGCCGTTTAATATCGGATGCTTCCATGCCACCGTACCTGGCTTTCCAGTTGTAGTAGGTGGCGTCAGAAATGCCGTGCTCCCGGCAGACATCTTTGACCATCCGGCCGCCTTCGACTGACTTCAGGATCTGTACGATCTGAGCTTCCGTGAACCGTGTTTCGCGTATCTTCCGTTCTCCTTTCGCATTGCTGCATTATGCCGGAGAACTCTAACTAACAGTGGTCCGATTTTAAGGGAGGGTTACAAAAAGACTTAGCCATTTTAGGGCAATTCACCGTTTTTTATGCTGGCCCAAACACCGGCAAAACTCTTCTGACCCTTTCGTTACTACGCGGATCAATTCTTGAAGGCGTTATTGATGGATCAATGACCTTCTACGCCAACTATGACGACACCTTCAAGGGAGGTGTGGAGAAGCTATTAATTGCCGAACAAACGGGCTTTCAGATGCTCCTTCCTGATAGCGGTATCACCCCTAAAGAGCTCCTATCTCTAATGGCCCAACTGGCTACTAGCAAAGAAGCTAAGGGGGCTGTCATTGTCCTAGACACACTCAAAAAATTTACGGACCTGATGGATAAGAAAGAATCCTCTAGGTTTGGAGAAGTAGCCAGGACCTTTGTATCTGCTGGCGGGACACTCATCTGCTTAGCCCATGTGAATAAAAACAAATCCTGCGAAGGAAAGAGCGTATACAGCGGAACATCAGACATACGAGACGATGCTGACTGCGCCTACATGATAGAGCTGCTTAGCGAAAATGAAGGGCCTTCTGGCATCAAGCGCACAGTAGAGTTCGAAAACATTAAAGCTCGCGGTGATGTTGCTGTCAGTCAGGCATTCCAATACACCCGCATGAAAGGGGCGGAATACGCTTCTCTGCAGGACTCAGTGAAGCGCATCAGTAAAAAGGACGCACAGTTAAGCGAAAGCATGTGCGCGAATGCTGCTGCTATTGAAGCGATCAAAGCAGCAATAGAAAACGGACAAAGCAACAAAAGCAGCATTGAGAGCTTCGTTACTAGCACCTCAGAAGTTAGTCACCGAGATGTTCGCCGGGTTCTCGACAGATATGAGGAGCGACTCTGGAAAAAGAGCAAAGGAGCGAACAATGCATACATCTACAGCCTGATTATCGCTCCAGAGCCACCGATAAGCTTTATGTAACCCACCCTGTTAAAACGTCAGAACTGTCTTAACCAAAAAAACAACATTGATACCGAGTAGGTACAACATGGCTCTATGGCTAAAGCCCCAGCCCTGACACCGTCACTTGGAGAGCTTTGTATGGAACTTGCCAAATACAACCTAGAACCACAAGAACAGCTAGCAGTGAGCCTGTATCTGAAATCGATGAATCAGACCCAGGCAGCGCGTGACGCTGGCTACTCATCCACTTCTATTTTCAGAAAGCCTGCAGTCAAAGCTGCGATAGCCGACCAAGTATCGATTAGGGCTGAAAGGCTGCGAGTTGGCAGTGAATGGATGCTGATGGAGCTTAAGGGTGTTTACGATCGATGCATGCAAATAGAGAAAGTCATCGACCGGGAAGGAGTTCCAACTGGTGAGCTCCGCTTTGACGCATCCAACGCCCTAAAGGCTCTAGCCTTGATCGGAAAGCATGTTGACGTTAGAGCGTTTGAGGACAGCAACTCACAAAAAAAAATCAAGCGACCAGCTCATCGAGCGCCTCCAAGCCGGAAGACACAGAGCCGCCAACGTAA